>CP085711.1:0-300000 GCA_023823795.1 Bacillus sp. F19 | reverse complement strand
ATCAACAGGAAACGTTGGAATGCTTTTATTAGTCAGCATATTTTCTCTTCCACCCATCAATGACATATAAAGATAAACTAAAGACTGCAATTAAAAAAAGAATGATATATTGATAAATCGATTGGGGGACATACTCGAGTCCCTTATAAATAAGCAAGAATGCAGGCATTGCAATCAGACTTCCCCCTACTGCTGTAAATGCAGTAGAATAAGGATGTTTTGGTGAATAGGGGAAAATGACACCAATCATATAAGCTCCCGTTGTAACCAATATACCGATTGGCAAATATTTATAAAACTCTAGTATTGATAAAGGATATGACACTATAAAAAGAATAAACAAGATTGTTGCCAGCCCGACAGAAAGGAAAACATTAGAAATCAACTTTGCGTATATCCATTTTTTTGAGGAATATGGAATCGCGTTCCACATTAAAAAGGACTTTTGTTCTCTTCCATAAGAGCTGTAGCTCAAGAAGCCACTCATGATCCAAATTGGCAAAGGCAAAAGAGCAGAATAGCTGCTGAGATCCAGGACGAAAGATAGAAACAGGCAAATTGTTGCCAAAACGATAACATACAAGATATTTTCAGAGTTTCTGATGGTTTCCTTGCATTCTTTAACAGCAAATGAGAGAAACTTGTTTTTTGAAAAAGGAAGACGTTTAAGAAATGTAATCCCCGATGAATCTCTTAAAACTGCGGGCAACAGTGCACTGCCGAGAAACACTAGAAAAATCAGCAAGAATAATGCATGGACTATGACTACATAACCTGTTTGGAATTCACCGAACAGATCAGTAACAAAAGTCATATTTATAAGCATAAGATATAAAAAGTTGTACTCCATGTTTACATATAAATCCTGAAACATATTTAAATCAAGCGAAAAAAATAAGATCCCCAAAATGGCAAACCCTGATGCCGACACGCTGAGTGCTCTGTTAAATGGGAGATTCAGCAAGTGGCCTGTCAGATAATTCACACCTTCAAAAACAATTAATGTTATAAAGATAATCATGGCAATCTGTAAAAACATGCTGCCAAATAACACGATTGTTTGAAAAAATGTAAATTGAAGCGCTAAAGTCATTGTTAAAAGAATTGGCACATAAAAAACGGATAATAGAAAAGTCACTATGATAAGCAGCGGAAGATAATATCCAGCTTTTCTCTGAAAAGAAGTTAAAGGCAGCCATAGCATACTGAGCTCAATACTATTTCGTTCCGGTGAAATAAGCAGGAGCATATTAAGGGTAATGCTCGTTAGCAACGATAGATTTATAAATAAGGCAACAAAAATAACTGGAATCATCCTTGGATCCGTTAACCCAAATGATTCTATAAATGGATATAAAGTCTGATTTGTTAATAAAAGTAAAAGTGCAAATAAGAGTATGGCCGTCATTGGAATAAAAAACTTCAAGAAAGGATTTTGAACGATCAGCTGTTTATAATGATTTTTCCAAGTTAGGTAGATAATCTTAGAGATTTCCAATGACTTTATCAATTTCAATCCCTCTTTCTGATAAACCTGAGGCTGCCATGAATACATCTTCAAGATGATTCATTGAATACTTGCGTAATAAATCCTTAATTTTTCCTTCTTCCACCAGTTCAGCTTTTGAGATAATTCCAACCTTATCACATAAAGATTGAGCAGAAAGCAGATCATGTGTGGCAATAAGAATAGCTGTATTCTTCGCCTTGTAATGTCCCAAAAGCTTTTTAAAGATAATCACTGCCTCAGGATCTAATCCTCTAAAAGGTTCATCTAGAATCAGCAACTTTGGTTTATGAAGAATAGCTGCTATAAACTGCAGTTTTTTCTTCATTCCATGAGAATAGCCCCCAACTAATGACTGCATTGCATCTTCGATTCTGAATATCTTCACCAATTCTTTCATCGGAAAATCATCATCAACTTCATATATCTTCATCATAAAGGACAAGTATTCAAACCCTGTTAGCGTTTCGGGAATTAATAATTCATCTGGAACATAGCCGAATTGTTTTCTTGCGGCTAAAGAAGAAGATTTTAATCCATTTATTGTTATCTCACCGGTATCTGCCCTAGAAAAATTGGTTATCATATTTATTGTTGTCGTTTTTCCTGAACCGTTAGGACCGATTAGTCCATAGATTTCACCAGTTTTCACTGTAAAAGATACCTGATTTACAGCTATAGCCTTTTTATTGTAAACTTTAGAAATCTTGTCTGCCTTTAAGACATCTTTCACGCTTTTTCAACCTCTTTACTGGATTTTATTTAGTATAAATGCTAAAATCTAAATTGGTGAAAATGTAAAGAGAGGATAACAAAACACCAGGTCGAATTGTTGGTTTGTCATCCCCTTATTGAAATTATTTACATCCAATTTTAAATTTCCAGCCGCCACCATTAACTTGCTCAAGAGTTCCTTCGAAGCTGCTGCGCGCGTACATAAAGCACCAAGCAATCGCACCTAGAATTAGTGTAGCTCCAAGCGCTAATAATACATAACCAGCTACAATAAAAAATGCTACAAGATCTTCAACCGTTTGCGTATTGTCCATCTCCATTTTAGGAGATGCATAACTTGTAAGTTCCATAAGATCCCCCTCCCTTCTCTTCAAAAATATATGTACCTTTATTTGTATGCGGGTACTTCTTCACTCTACTAAAATTGGAAATATTTATCTATCTACTTTTACCGTTTTAAGGATAATTACCTACAATAACCATTCTATTTAACTAGAAAATAATTTTGAATCATTTCGTTATTGGGTGAATTTTACTCTTGTTTGACATCATTAATTCTTTTTGATGTATAGATCAGCTTCAGCTTTATCAACCATTATGATTTAGTCTTCAGCAAGTGAGACAGCAACTCTTCTACTGTTTCTTAATTTTTTAGCGACTAGTCTTTTATTTTAGAAAAGTTAGCAATTGCCAGACAATACAGTTTTTAAATGTACAATCTTACTCAACTTCTTATTATATAAAAGGTTGCCCTAACCTTCCTTTCCCCTGCGTTGAGATCCGTTCCCTCAAGCATTTAAATAAGTATTTTTATACAATTAGTTCAGTATAATAGTTAAAGCTGTCACTTTTCCCATGTGTGCAAAAGTGCACTTTTTCCAACGTTATTTAAACAAAATCTAAAATCAGGTTAAAAAACTGATCAAATACGCTAAATCCCATATTTTAGATAAAAAAAAGGACTGAAGTGAAAAGAACACGTTTATTCTTTAAACTCAGGCCTATATTATTTCAAATGTAAGAAAAATAGGATGCCATAATTAATTTAAATTGACCATATTTATGTCTACTTAAATTAACTAAATTGTTACAGTTCTTTAATCTAATATTATAAGATTTCATGAAAGTATCTTGTTCAATAGATTCAATTTTATCTAATGGAACCAAGTATGATTGATGTGTTCTAAAGAACATTTCTTCTTTTAACATATCTTCCAGTTTATTTAAACCTTCACTACAGACAATGGTTGTTTGATCATCAAGATGAATAAATGTTTTTTTCCCTTTCCTCTCTATGTATAGAATTAAGGAAGTCTCGACTAGACATAACTTACCCTGTTCTTTTACACCAATTTTCCTCCTTCTAATGCCCGTTAACTGCAGGCGCTCTAGCGTTTGTTTAAAGCGAACTAAATTGATTGGTTTTGTTAAAAAATCTTCAGGATAATATTTATATCCTTGTAAAGCAAAATCAGGATGCGCACTCATAAAAATGATTTTAATTGAAGAAGTCTTTTCTCTTATATATTGAGCAATATCAAAGCCATTAGCTACAGGCATATTGATATCTAAGATAACCACATTTATTGCACCTTTTTTATCTATTAGCGAAAATAATTCATTTATATCTGTTGTAGCAAGAACTATATTAGTCTTTGGAAGCTTTTCTACAATTTCAGTCACCTGATGTAATATAGTTATTTCATCGTCTATTACAGCAATATTAAGGTAGATAAAGATTACTCCTTTGACCTATTTTCTGGAAGTTCGGGCTCATAAGCAAACCAAAAACAACTGCTTAGCGATGTGACAGAATTAAAAAATAAAGCTACTGTTCCAATAGTTAAGGTAACAAATTTAATCATGATTCCTCCTCCTTGTTGGTAGTTATTTATTTAAAGCCTCAAATAAGTAAGAGCTTTTTCCAAAGTGTTTGTTAATGATAGGCTTTGTATTATTAAAGAAAGCCATATGCAGTACTTAAACTCAGAAATCTCAGGTAAAAAACTAATAAGAAGACAGATAACAAACGTCAACAAAGAGAGATATCTTAACTTCAATTTATCATTAGAGTTAAATAGCTCCTTCTTTTTCATCAATACTGGTGCCTTTATGTAAACTAATCCAAAGCTAAAAACTAACATAAAGCACAAAACAAATATATGCTGTTCTAATAATGAAGAGTAAGATGCTGCAATAAAGGAAATTATTAAAACTTGAAACATGCTAATAAGTAAACATTTAAAGTACCCTCTTGCATGAGCACCACCGGAAAACATCCTTAGAAAAGCACCACTTAGCAAGGTAAACAATGCTTCCAAAACTAATCCAAAAGGAAGGGCTACCATCACTGTTAGAATTACTTGATTTAATCCTGAGATAATCCATTCAAGCCCATATCTAATTTCGTCTTTTTTATCTATTAATTCAGGATTATGTACTATTATAAGATTTGCTAAATTGACAGAAATACGATTAGGTAATAAATTTTGCATTTCTACCTCCGTAAGGTATTTTCACAATGAAAATAACCGTGTCATCTAATAGTTCAGGGTAAATGTATCCTTTGTACTTTTCTACTATTGAATGAACAATGGTTAATCCTTGACCCTGGTTATTCACTTTGCCTTTTGTAGAAAATCCTTGCGTGAAAATTTCAGTTAAGTTCTTTTCAAATTCTAAAACATTAGTAGGATTACTTATCTCAAAATAATAATCTGTTGCAGTTTTACCGATATTTACATTTACATGCTTTTTGCATCCTTCCAGAAATTCTACCGCTTCAATTGAATTCAAGATTAGGTTTCCTAGTATTTTATTTAGTTCGTATACTCTGCATGGAATATCACTTAAATTATCGTAAATATTATAGTGAATATTAATATTCTTTTTAATAGCCATTTCTTTGTAAGAAAGTAACATACCGCCAACAGCATCTGAAGAAAGTGGTAAAATTTCACTAACACCTGATGTCTCATCTAGTACGTCTTCTAAATATTTCTTACACTCATCAAAACTTCCGCTATCCAACATTTTCTTAGTTGCTAATAAATGATGAATAAAATCATGTCTTTGTAGTTTAATAGTACTAATATAGGTGCTTAAATCTTCTTCATATTGATCATTTAACATTAATGATAAGTCTTCTAGCTTCACCTTTAACTGATGACGAATAACAGAAAAAGCAACTAAGGTTACTAAAACTAGAAAAACTGCAAAAGTAATGTTGTTGAAAAATTCATAAGAACTACTTTTATAAATTACAGAATAATAGAGAAAAAGTAATCCAAACAAAACAAATAATGTAGAATAAAACTTATAATTGCTGTTTTTACAACCATTTTTTAGACAATATATTTGTAGTCTATATTTATTAAATATTACATAGAGAGATAGCATAATTAACATATGAGGAATTGCTAATAAAATAAGCGGCATTCCCATAATATCGATATTTAGTAATAGTTGGATTTGATAAAGTATTAAAAAGCTTGAAAATTCAGATAATAATAGCAAGATCGCTCCAGAGACTAAGCCAATTAATGATATTTTTATATTTACATTAACGACAAATGTAAGAAGAACGCCAATTGACAATATAAGTGCAAATAAATAAATGAAGACCGATACATTCTCTTTCACCATGGTCAAAATTACACTTCCATAAAAACTTACAACTAACAAAGGAATAATTTTATCTTTAATAACTATTCCTACTAAAGTGTATCCAACAATAATAATTAAGAAAGTTTCTAACATTCCTCCTAAAATCGTAAAAAAGTGCAAAAAAACTCACTCCTTCGTCCCTATTAAATTTACCATAATTTATTGTAAAAAGTTATAATATTTTTGTAAAAAATATAAATATTTACAAAAAAGTGCAAAATATGGTTAATTTTACATCTCTTTTTCCCCATTATATACCTAATAAGCCAAAGTTAAATTTATACTTAGATTTCTTGGTAGAATTTTAATGAGTAAAGACATTGGGGGGTATATTGTTTGAAAGTAGAAGAAGGTATATTACTAAATACTATTGAAAGTACAATTATCCAAATGATTGCTAGTGAAATGCCAAATAAGGAAATAGCTTTGGAACTGAATTACTCACAACGAATGGTAGAATACCATATTAACAAAATTACAAAAAAGCTCAATGTCCAAACAAGAGTAGGAATTATTGTTAAAGCATACAAAAACAAAATATTAATCTAATAACATACACAAAAAAGACGGCACAGTAATCTGCCGTCTTTTTTGTGTATGTATACGAAGAAAATTTAAGTCTAAGAACTCTCAACCCTCTTCTCTCTGATTCCTTTCAAGAAACTCAATAAATACTTCCCTTTGATAATCTCTTACATGATAAGATCCGCCTTCACAATTTTTAGATTTGTTATCCAAAAATCCAATTACAACTTCTCTTACAAGATATAAAATCATTATAATAAAAAGCCCATTTTCAAGTGAGGTTTTGTGGTGCTCAACGTTGAGTAAAATATCGAACTTAAAACATTAAAATACTTGGTGTTCTGACCCTCCCTTTAAAAAAATCTCTTCTAACGAGGGTTCATTAACAATTATTCTAAAGATATCAATTTTATGATTTGTAAATGCTCTTACAATGAACGGAATTTTCTCTTCTGATTCTATCACCATAGACGTTTTATTGTCTTCTGTTTTAATCTCAGTTCCAATCGAACCAAGAAATTGAGGAATGATGTCGTCCTTTTTACTAGAGAAATTAGAATGCTTAATTTGAACTTGAATAGAGGACTTGTAATGTGCTCTTAATTCCTCTAATGTTCCCTCATTCAAGATATTTCCATCTTTCATAATGGCCATACGGGTGCAAATCTTCTCAACTTCATTTAGATTATGGGAAGTCATAAAAATTGTTTTTCCCTCTTCCTTTAAGTCAAGTATTAATTGTTGTATGCTCAATCCAGATTCCGCATCTACTCCAGATGTAGGTTCATCCAAAAAGATTAAATCCGGGTTATGCACAATTGCCTGAGCTATTCCTAGCTTTTTTTTCATTCCAAATGAAAACTTTCCTGCCTTTTTATTCGCATCACCTAAAAGACCTACTCGCTCTAAAACAGATTTTCCTTCTTCTGTAGAAATCTTTTGCCCATTAATTTTCCCAAAATATTTTAGATGTCCGAGAGCTGTTAAAGAATCGTAAAATGTTGAATAGTCTGGCAAAACCCCGATACGGTTATAAACTTTTTCAAGACTTGATTCTCCCAGCAATTTATATTCTCCTGAAGTTGGTCTAGTAACCCCTGTAATCATATTAATAAAAGTTGATTTACCTGCCCCATTTCTTCCCAAGAAACCGTAAATTTCACCCTTTTTTACAATTAAATTAACTTTATTCACCACTGCTTTTGATCCGAATTTTTTTGTAATACCAGTTGCCTCTATTACATTCATTATAAATCTCTCCTCTTGAAAAGTTCCATCGCTATAAACATTAGAGCAGCAGCATAAGCAACGTTTATTAAAATGAAGTAGCTTCCTAAAGTTGAATAATAGTATGGGGTGAAAAATTTAAACCAGCTAATATAAATACTGTCTGCATAAATAGACCAAAAGCTAATGGCAGGAAAAATCAGGGCAAAGATAATCCCAAAAAACATGGAAACGGGCGGTTTTGATAAGAGAATTGAAAAGATTAAATTTAAAGCTAAAGCTACAGAGATAAAAGTCATACAGTCAATGATGCCTAACCATAAAAAATTTTTCGATACAAACGAGATCAAAATGTAGGATGCAGATATACAAAAAAACCAAAATAACCAAACACCTAAATATTTCCCAAATAAAATTTTTGTTCGAGTAGTTTTGGTTACGAGAAATCTTATTGTTCTAGTGCTGACTTCTCGATTAATTAAATCGTGAGAAAGACCTGTAATGAATAAAAATCCTAATCCAAATACAACAAATAATGTTCCAATGGCGTATCCATCCTTGCCTATTCCCACATCTAGTTGATCAGCAGCCCTTGTCATAAAATCTGCGAGTAAATAGGTTATTCCAAAAATTATTGCAATGACGATAAATGATTTTACACTTTTAAAATGTCCTTTGAATTCATTGAAGCATATAGCCCACATTTAACACCTCTCCCTTCCAACATAGTATAATAATGGAAGATTAATGAGGGTTAAAGAAATTCTTAATATAACCTTAAACACTCAAAAGGAGTTTTTTTAAATGGAAAAAGGGAGAATTTTAATTGTAGATGATGAAATTTCCATCTTAAATATGCTAAGGATTGTATTACAAAAAGAAAGGTTTACTTCAATTGAAACTTGTACAACAGGAAGAGAAGCTATCAAGTTAATTGAATCCAATGTCTATGATCTCATCATACTAGATATTATGCTTCCCGATATGTATGGCTTTGATATTTGTTCTACCATAAGGAAAATAACAAACGCTCCCATATTTTTCATTTCAGCTCGGAACTCAGATCTTGATATATTAACTGGTTTTGCCCACGGTGGAGATGACTATATTACAAAACCATTTAATCCTCTAGAGGTTGTTGCAAGAGTAAAGGTTCAAATAAAGCGATATCTTTCAATGAATATTGAAAAACAAGAAGAAATAATTGACTTTAAACGGTTTAAACTTATTACTAAATCTGCCGAACTGGTGGTTGAAGGGAAGATCGTTTCTTGTTCAGCTCAAATTTATAAACTTCTAATCTTTTTTTGTAAGAATCCTAATAGAATATTCTCAAAAGAACAATTGTATTTTCAGGTATGGGGTGACGATCTTTTTGCAGATGAAAACACTATCGCGGTACATATAAGAAAGATACGGGAAAAGATTGAAGAAAATCCTAGTAAGCCTCGTTACTTACTAACGGTTAGAGGTCTTGGTTATAAACTTGTATATGAAGAGAGTACATAATAATGAATTTAAGAAAAAAACTAACTTTTCATTTTGTGCTTCATTTTATCTTGATGCTAGTTGTAATTATTTCTCTTATTATTGCTGCTCTTGTGTCTTTATCATTTGTAATTACTCAATCAGAAATGAAAGCAGACTTTACGAGGGTCTCTAAAGAATATTTAGAACACGCTATAACCATTGAAGAAAATGAGGCTACACTAAATAAAGCTGTTAAAGAATCTGTAACAAAAAAAGGTGGATGGCTTCAGATTATTGCCGAAACTGGAGAAGTAATTGGTGAATATAATACACCCGAAAAACTGCCAGACTCCTATAATTTTACTGATATTTTATCTATTGATTTGAAAGATTACCAAACATACCATTGGGAAATCAAAAAAGAAGCAGATTCCAAATTAATTGTTTTATACGGAGAAAAAATAAAAAGTAAACAAATTTTGACTGAACTAATGGCCATGGATAGCTTTCCAAATATAAATGAAAAAACTCAACAATATTTAAAACAACATAATGCATGGATGCAGGTTTATAGTGAAAAAGGGGAAATCATTAACAGTTATGCAGCTCCAGAAAAATTAAAATATACCTTTAATGAATTATTGAAAACTGAAAAAGAACCATGGAATTCACCTTTCGATATTTCTACATATCTTAATAAGAATGAAGAATTCCTTTATTTAGTTGGTACTAAAAATGTGTACTATAGTCCAGACTCTATTACAGATAGAGTTATTAATCGTTCGTTTATAAAAAGTTTTGTTTTAGTTTCTATATCACTTGTTATCCTGATCATTGGACTTGCAATCTGGTATGGGAAAAAATTTGGAATGCCCTTGTTGCATATGATGCGGTGGATTAATAATATGTCTGAAGGAAATCTTTCTGAACCTATGAATAAGAAAGGACAAAATCCTCTATATAATAAAATTGGGATACTAGATAAGAAATATGTAGTCTTTAAAGATGTATTAAAGTCTTTAGAAATACTCTTATTAACCTTGAGAAAAAATGAAGAATTCCAAATAAAGACGGATAAGACACGAGAGGAATGGATTACTGGACTTTCTCACGATTTAAAAACTCCTTTAAGCTCTATTTATGGATACTCAACTCTTTTAGAATCTAATACATATGATTGGTCTCAAGATGAAACCAGAGATTTTGGACATACCATTAAAGAAAAAGCAGAGTATATGAGCGAATTAATTGAGGATCTTAATCTAACTTATAGACTAAAAAGCCATGCTCTACCAATAAATAAAGAGAAAAGGGAAATTGTTTCTTTTTTAAAAGAGTTAATAGCCCAATATAAGTCACAAGAAAATACAATATTTATTGACAGTACATCTCATTCCATCTTTCTTGAGATAGATCCAAAATGGTTTACTAGAATCATTAACAACCTTTTGCTAAATGCGATAAAACACAATCCTGTTGGGACAGTCATTAATATTAAGCTCAATCAGTTAGATAAATCTACCTTTATTTTTATTGAAGACAACGGAAACGGTATGGATGAAGAAACTGTAAGCAATCTCTTTAACCGGTATTATCGTGGAGGGAGCACGAAAGAAGGAGATGATGGCTCTGGCTTAGGAATGGCTATTGCCTATCAATTGGTGATCGCCCATAACGGAGAAGTTGAAGTCATGAGTAAGAAAAATATAGGCACTACCGTAAAGCTAACTTTTCATCACATTAATAACTCTTAAGGGGCGAAACAAAAAAGCCGAACTTCTTTGCTCAATGTAAAAGAAGTCGGCTTTATTTGTGCTTATGAGCGTAGTCTTCCTAAAATTCATCATGACACTCATAAAGTATTTTCACGAAACAACCTTATCAATAGACCCGTTGAAAATTAGCATCAAAATTCAGGTTGGAATTACGGTAACTGATGATAATGATAAATAAACTCTACAAATAACCAATTGAGTTATAAGATACATTTCGGAATTACGCAATGATTGTCAGAATCTATTGAAAATAACGTTTATTGGAATTATTATGAAATTAACCAAAGGCCTTTGGAAAAAAATTATATATACCATGGAGGAATATCAATGTTATCAGCAATTTATAGCGCACTAAAAGCACTAGTAAGTAAAATCCCTTGGAGCAAAGTTGCATCATTCTTAACTTGGGCATGGAATCTAGCTACGGCTGCTGCTGGAAAAACATATGCTCAAGCAACTAAAATTCTTAATTACATCAAAGCTAATCCTGGGAAGATCGTTGACTGGTTCTTGAAAGGTTATACTGTCTACGACGTTATTAGAATCATTCTTGGTTAATATCTCCCAATAATATAAGAGATAAAGATTACCAACTTAGAAAACCTAATTTCTACGTTGGTAATCTTTTCCTTGTTGAATTTTAATAACAATGCTATGATGGTCTCGTAAAACCTAATTTTTAACAGTTTTATATAAAGGGGAACTATAACTTTGGATATTTTAAGTATGGAAGGTATTAAGAAAAATTATGATGGGGAATGTGCTTTATCTATTGACTTTCTTTCCATAAAAACTGGGACAATATGCGGTTATTTAGGTAAAAATGGAGCTGGTAAGTCCACCACTATTAAAATTATCATGGGTATTTTAACGCCTGATGATGGTGAAATTCATTTCCAAAATGAAAAAATCAACTATCAAACTCCTACTCATAAAAAATACATCGGTTATTGCCCAGATTATCCTGCCGTTTTTGAAAAACTATCAGTATTGGAACACCTGAATTTTATAGCCTATTTATATGGGCTGACTAATGTTCAAGAAATTGAAAAAAAAATCGAGAAATACTTAAAGCACTTTGAAGTAGAGAAATATAGAAATACACTAATTAAGAACCTATCTAGAGGGAACAAACAAAAAATTTCCATCATTTCATCAATTATTCACGACCCTGCTCTTTTAGTTTATGATGAACCTACCCTTGGTTTAGATCCATTGAGCATTAGACAGTTTAAATCATTGTTAAAAGAGTATACCCAAAATGGAGGAACTGTATTTTTGTCCTCCCATTCATTAGATATAATTGAAGAAATTGCGGATACAGTTACTATTATAAACAATGGAGTGATCTTAAAGAAAAACATATCTGTAAGTCAGATTCGAGGAACATTGACCAGTGTAGAAGATTACTTATTATCTGTTGTAGAAGGACGGGAATGATCTAAAATGAACTTCATCAAGTACCTATCTTTTAAGTATAAAATCACACGACTTAAACCTAAAGGGTCTGGAAAAGAAGTACTCGCCGAGTGGCTAGGGGCTTTAATTTTGTATGTGGCTTTAACAACAATTTTATATTTAATTGTTAACTCACTATCTCAAAACATTCAAGAAAACATGAATAAATATATTCTTGGACTTTTTGCTTTTCTTTGTTTAATTTCAATATCAGCCTCTACTAAAAAATACTATAAGGAGTATTTCCTCTCCCCTGAGCGTGAAATCTTACTTATTGCCCCAATTAAAAACTCTCAAGTTATTTTATCAAGGTTTTTTATCGTTTCATTAGAAGTAGTCTTTTTCCATACAATTTTTTTATTTCCCTTCACTTTAGCAAATTATTTTGCAGGCAACGTGAGTTTAGAAATCGTTTTAATTACAATTCCGCAAATCGTAGCTAGTTCCATTTTTTTTAGCGCAGTTTCACATATTCTATTCGCTTTTGCCTATATCATTTCAAAAGGAAAAGGGTTAAAAACCGTTGCTTACTCCATTATGACTTTTGCCTCTGTAGGGGTTATAACCATTATTGTCTATTTTCACGATTATAAATCTTTTTTGTTAATTCAGAATGATATTTCTGAAAGCGTGCTGTATCTTTTGTTCCAGTATCCAAAATACCTTTTAGATAACCATTTCAATCTTATAGATGCTGGGTTATTTACAGTATTCATTACGATAAACACTTTATGTCTTATACCCATTGCCTACTGGATCACCAACTTTTGTTACAAAAGAGGATTATTAACTGTTTCCTTAAGAGATTTAGAGAAGTCATTTTACTCTATTAAAATTTCATCAATTTTACACAAGTACATAAAAAACTATTTCGTGAGAAAAGACTTATTATATTTAATAAGATCACCAAAATTATTCTCAGTATATGTTTCACCTATCCTGTTTACAAGTGTAATTGAATTTAGGAATCAATTTGCCTCCTCAGGCATATCCTTAACTATTTTAATTAATGTCTTTGCTCTTGTTATTACAACTGTCACCTTACATATCCTTTTATCAGATGATATAGAACACCAAAATCTTTTGTTTTCTACTCCTTTCGACATCGAAGAGTTATTTAAACTAAGAAGTACCTTGTTACACATTTTGTCATTTTTAGTAGCAGGCTCTTATATACTAACTATATGTATCCTAGAGTCTGTAAGAGTTGAAGTAATTATCTATGGTATTTGTCAATTACTTATTCTAACCTATATTTCATCCAAAGTGATATTATCACGGGTAATAAAAAGGAGCAACAAAGATTCAAGAGGTTACAGGTATAATGGGGAAATAGTTAAACCTCTTATATATTATATATTTGTATGGAATATTCCACTCCTCGTCTTTTTTAGCGTAATACATGAGTATTTAAGACGAATCCTAGAGAATAGCACATTATCATTTCAAGCAAATACCATTCTAATTTCAATCATAGCTATTGTAATTGGAATGTTTTATAAAAGTACCAAAACAAATCTTGATCTTAAGGAGAATAGATTATGGCAAACGCAGATCAAAAACAAAAAACAATTCTTCAGAAATTAAGTGTAGGTTTTACAATTTTTTGTGTAATTTTCCTTGCTCTGAAGTTTACAGGTCTATTAGATCCTGTTATTGAATTTTTTAAGAACTAAATCTATAACCAAAAACCTGGCGGAAGGTAGTAGTAACCTTTCACCAGGTTTTCATTTTATGCATTGTTAGAACAACACTTTTTTATATCTTACAATCCTTTTCTAAATATTTTTGTTTTTCCAGGGCTATTAAACTGCATAATGTTCAAGAAAAGTAGGTAAAATTAAAAAACAAAAGGGCCTCCATCTGTCGTTATTAGACATTTAGAAGCCCATTTCCTGAGGGGGCATGGTTGAGATAAGTTAACCAAACTCTTTAACCCTCTTTTAATCCATGTATGGGGATCACACATGAATGATTTTATTAACTATGACCACAAATGACGGTACCATTTAAAGACTGTTATCAGACTGAAAGCTCATATTCTATCAAAACGCCATTAACGCTTCCTAATTAGTCTAAAAGAACAATTAACAACTTTATTGTAACTAAACGCTCTATTGTGAAGCACAAATAGCAAACTCCTAAAAATAAGAAAGCCTCGTCACTGATTTACCTTATTATTTAACGATAAAAACCTGGCACGTGACCTTTTGCACCACATAATGGCTAACGCTGCCCAGAAACAGTTCTTTTAATCCGCTCAATCCGCGGCTTCCCATTACAACCAGATCGGCGTCATCCTGTTTTATAAAATCCACAATCTCATAAGCAGGGCTTCCTTCCAAAATGAATGTCCCTGTCTTGTTTGGTAAATTTTTCAGCTTTTGCTCTACTTCATCAAGCATTTCTTTTGCTGCACTTAAATTAGCCTCACGTAACGTATCTAAATTATAAGTAGCGTAGAAAGCCATGTTAGTTGGTTGGTCCACAACCGTGATAACATTTAATTCGGTTCCTTCATCTTGTTTTGCCAGCCTTATGGCCGTTTCCAATGCTTTTTTACTTAATTCAGAACCATCATAAGGTACTACAATTCTTGAGAAAAAAGTTAACATATACCTCATCCTCCCCCAAATATATCCTGTTCTCATTTTTATTATAGCCTTTATAGTGTTTCATAACTGTGTACAATTTTTGTATAATTTTATTCCTTCGGCCAACAGATGTGAAACTCACTAGTGTACCTAAAGCAACTTTATATATGGAGATTAGAAAGAAACGTGCAAACAACTTAGAATAGTTATTTTGAATTTCTCCATTTCATCATTTAAAGGTAGTGTGGACAGATGAGGATATTATACGATAAGACGCCTGGACAAACATGGTTTATCGGTATCGTTTAAGACGCATCTTTGAGAACGAATAATAGGAAAGGGTGTTACTTAATAAATAATGTTCTATTAAAGTAATGGGTGGCTTTCGTTTTAATAATGAGGAAAGGAGAAGTTTATGGCTTATCCTGTTAAAGCCGATGTTAAAATCCACAATATAGCCGGAATAAAAATTGGATTGTCAACACAAAACTAGACAGTTTTTTTAAGGTGTTCAAGTTTGTAAGCAATCGGGCTTAAATATCCTAATGTTCCGTGAATTCGAATATGGTTAAACCAATGGACATAGTCTTGAAATTCTCTTGCCAACTCTTCTAGACTAGTAAAATTTTCCTCTGACAAACTCTGTTTTGATGATTTTAAATGTGGCTTCTGCTACTGCATTGTCGTATGGGCAGCCCTTCATACTTAATGACCGCTTGATATTAAATGTCTCCAGCGCCTCGTCAATCAGCTTGTTTTTAAACTCGCTTCCACGGTCTGTGTGGAAAAACTCAATCTTGCGAAGGTCTTCTTTAATGGACGCAAAAGCACGATAAACCAGAGCCGCATCTTTATGCTGACCCGTGCTAAAACCAATAATTTCTCGATTAAAGAGATCAACAAAGACACATATATAATGCCATTTTTGATCGACTCTTACATATGTTAAATCACTTACTACCGCGGCCAACTCTTCATCCTGGTTAAACTCACGGTTTAATTCGTTTCTTTGAGTAGATTCATTGCACGTTGTTGAATGAGGTCTGAACTGGGCAACTGTATACGTTGAAACAAGGCCTTGCTCATTCATGATCCGGCCAATCCTTCGTCTGGATACTTGAAGACCTCTCTTTTGTAATTCCGCTTTAATCTTTCGAGTTCCATAGTTTTGACGACTCTCATGGAAGATCTCAATAATGGTCGTGGTCAGATCGTCCTCTGCACCTCTTTCTTTTGCTTCATAATAGTAGTTGCTTCTTGGAAGTTGGAGGACTTTGCACATTGCTGATATCGAGTATTTGTGTTGATTATTCTTAATCACATTTACTTTCGTCCTAGTATCAGCGCGGCTTGCTTTAAAATATCATTCTCCATTTGCAGTTGTTTATTTTGTTTCCATAGCTGGATCAGTTCCTTTTCTTCTGGGGACAAATTGTCTTTTTCCTTGAACGAACCAGAATGTTGACTCTGATTCACCCATTTATCGAATGAAGAGGGAGTTAGATCATACTCACGAATGATATCCTTTCTTGTTTTTCCATTTTGGTACAGTTGTACGATCTGATGCTTGAATTCAGCTGTAAACGTTCGACGTTCTTTTTTAGGCATAGTAGATTCTCCTCTAAAGTGTTAACTGTAGTCTACTTGACCTTAAATTTTCTGTCCAACTAAGTGTAGACTATCCACCATAACTCCAATTAATATCAGGATCTTGTTGGCATTTAATAATTTTTGTTACAATTGATTGATCTTCCAGCTCTTTTTTTGAAGGGTTATTTTGGCGTTTAAACCATTTATAATAACCACTCTTTGAAACACCGGCTATTTTACATAAGGTGATGATACTAAATTGTTTTTTAAGTTCATGGATTATTCTATATACTAACGATTTTTCTTTTCTTTTAACATCCCCCTTTTCGCAGCTAAGAGCTTTTTTAGAAAGGCATTTTCTGCTTCTAATCGATTTATTTTTTCTGCCTCACTTTCATAATCTTTGTTAGGTCTACCTTTAAACTGGCTACGTGATGTTCCTCTTTTTTCCTCTAAGCCTTGGACTCCTTCACTTTTATAATGAGATATCCATCTTTGGATAGTTGTATATCCTATACCCAACTCTTTAGAAATTGATCTAATCCCCATATCATTTATGTACAAATTAATTGCTTTTAATTTAATCTCTTTTGTATAAGTCTTTCTAATTTTCCCCATGAAAAAATCCCCTCCAAAATAAACAGTACAAACCTTTCTTTTTACTGTCTACTATAAGGGGATAATATCAAAACTGAAGATCCTTTTTTGCATTGCTAATTCAACTTCACTCTTCTACCTCTTAGTTACGAAAAAAAATCCTAGTTGGGTAGGGACATTTAATGGATTACGAAGTTGTCAATTATTGTTGCTGGCCTATCTGTCCTATCCAATGTGGAGCTTGTAAAATTATGGTCAGTGATGGCAAACACATCAAAACCATTTGCATAGAAGTCTTCCGCCATTTCCGCTGGAGTGTTGTTGCCATCACTTTCGATTGTATGTGAGTGAAAATCTGCCTTGTATTGTCCATAGGATCCCAATCTACTGAAGCATATGGATTTACGAATTCTAATAAGAAGCGAAAACGTTACCTGCAGAACCCATCATTGTGCGTGGATACATGAATAAAGTTACATAAAGCTATAGCAAAGCCTTTTCTCTTTTTCATAACAATATCCCATTTTTTTAGAATGGATCACTCACTTAGTAATATATTAAAATTTAGTAATCTAGCAAAAGGGATGTACGAGGCAGGTGTGGAGAAAATTCATTCTTAATTTCCTCGTATCATCCTAAACCTATTATTGAAAAATTAGTGCGAAAAGTTATTCGAAAATCCATTTGAATGATTCATTTTTAACTTAAAACCGCTTCTCCTGCTACTTGCTGCACACTAGCTTTTCCATCTTTAATTATGAAAGATGCACGTGTTGAGATTGGTGCGCCCGGTCTCGATACATATGGAACGACCATAAAATCCGCTTGCCAAGTTTCCTGGGTTAGTTTGCAGCGAACGTAACCGCGTTGGTTATTAACAAATTTAGTATGTGGATTTTCTTTTAGTATAACTGGAGTGTCAGGTCTTACATCGGACCCGTCCCCACCAGATGTAATCGATGTTCCGATAAACTCAACTCCGAGATTGATCGAGTTCGGATCTCTGAAATCCTCTCTGATTTCATTTACATAATTGCAGTGTACATCACCAGTCAGAACGACAAAATTAGAAATTCCGTTCTCTTTAATAAAAGATAATATACGATCGCGGTTCGGACGATATCCGTCCCATCCGTCCATACTATAAAGCTCGCCAGGTCCTTCTTGAACTTCTCTTTGGGCAAAGGTTACTTGCTGGGCCATAACATTCCATTTGGACTGTGACTCAGCAAGGCCATCCAGTAACCAACGCTCCTGTTGTTCACCTAAAATGGTACGTGCTGGATCCAAAGATTCAGGTGTTTGTGGACTCCGTCCATCCCCATTGGCTTGGTCATCTCTGTATTGACGTGTGTCTAATACATTAAAATCGACCAAATTACCAAAGGATAGTCGTCGATAAAGTTGGATATCGCTTCTATTTGGTAAAGACGTCCGGCGAAGCGGCATATGTTCGTAATAAGCTTGGAAGGCCACAGCTCTCCGTTCTAAGAAATCTTTTCGTGATTGTTTATGAGGATCTTGGGGAACCTCTCCAGCCCAGTTGTTATCTACTTCATGGTCATCAAAAGCTACGATCCACGGGAAATTCGCGTGAGCCGCTTGCAAATCACTGTCTGATTTATATAAGGCAAAACGGTTACGATAGTCATCAAGCGTATAAATTTCTGGAAAAACTTGATCGATTGGGCGAATCGCTGTGTCATGTTCCCCTTCATAAATATAATCCCCTAAGTGAATGACCAAATCTAGATCATCCTTGGCCATATGCTGATAAGCTGTGTAAAAGCCAATTGGCCAGCTTTGGCAAGAAGCAAATGCGAATTTTAGCTCGTCTACTTGACTATTATAGGCAGGCGCTGTCTTCGTTCTGCCTACTGAACTGAAATCGGATTGAGATTTAAAACGGTAATAATACCATGTAGCAGGTTCTAAGCCATCCACTTCAACATGGACAGAATGAGCTAGTTGAGGTTTAGAAAGTTCCGTTCCTCTTTTCACGACATTGATAAAATTGGCATCAAGGGAAACCTCCCATTGTACAGGGAATGGATGGTTTGGCATGCCCCCTCCATTCAATGGATCTGGGGCAAGTCTTGTCCACAAAACAACCCCATCTGGCAGCGGGTCACCTGAAGCAATTCCTAGTGTAAAAGGATAAGCGATATTGCTAGATTCATTGGATGTGGATTCCGCCGCTGCCACATTCATTGACAATGTAGGAATAAGCGAAGCACCTAGCGCAATAGCCACTCCTTTACCTGTCTTTTTAAAGAAATTTCTACGGTCTAGCATTTCTGATTGAAGATCAATTTTTTTCATTTTAATCACTCCCTCGTAATATTTCCATTTTCAATCTTAGGGAATGGTTATTAAGAAACTTTAATATTGCCGTAAAACAACAGTAAACATTGAAAAAACAGTAGATTTTTCCTGTGTTTTTTAAAAAATAGTTCGATAGAATCTAGATTTACTTTTCACCCATCAAAGAAACGTGAGTCTTTTCTATTATTTCACACCTCGATAATATCTATCGATTATCCCTCATAAGGCCCGATTAATAAGAAGGAAGCTTTATATAGTTGGATTTTTTAATGAACATTTCACTTGTTTATACACTTTAACAAATATTGGTAAAATATGAAAAATGGCTCATATGTAAGTATTTCTTTTGTTTCAGTATCTTTAAATTATTAATATTTTATTAATACATAGTTAATTTTTGTGAAAAATCGGCAGAACGATTCGAAACATAGATCTTTTACTTTAATATTGTAGGTGAAATCAGACTATTATGAGGTGTAACAGTCTATGAAAAAATGGGGATTGATGTTCACCCTACTCTTCGCTGCTTTTGTTTCACCTTTTACAAATGTGGATTGTCAACACAAAACTAGACAGTTTTTTTAAGGTGTTCAAGTTTGTAAGCAATCGGGCTTAAATATCCTAATGTTCCGTGAATTCGAATATGGTTAAACCAATGGACATAGTCTTGAAATTCTCTTGCCAACTCTTCTAGACTAGTAAAATGTTTTCCTCTGACAAACTCTGTTTTGATGATTTTAAATGTGGCTTCTGCTACTGCATTGTCGTATGGGCAGCCCTTCATACTTAATGACCGCTTGATATTAAATGTCTCCAGCGCCTCGTCAATCAGCTTGTTTTTAAACTCGCTTCCATGGTCTGTGTGGAAAAACTCAATCTTGCGAAGGTCTTCTTTAATGGACGCAAAAGCACGATAAACCAGAGCCGCATCTTTATGCTGACCCGTGCTAAAACCAATAATTTCTCGATTAAAGAGATCAACAAAGACACATATATAATGCCATTTTTGATCGACTCTTACATATGTTAAATCACTTACTACCGCGGCCAATCCTTCGTCTGGATACTTGAAGACCTCTCTTTTGTAATTCCGCTTTAATTTTTCGAGTTCCATAGTTTTGACGGCTCTCATGGAAGATCTCAATAATGGTCGTGGTCAGATCGTCCTCTGCAGCTCTTTCTTTTGCTTCATAATAGTAGTTGCTTCTTGGAAGTTGGAGGACTTTGTACATTGCTGATATCGAGTATTTGTGTTGATTATTCTTAATCACATTTACTTTCGTCCTAGTATCAGCGCGACTTGCTTTAAAATATCATTCTCCATTTGCAGTTGTTTATTTTGTTTCCGTAGCTGGATCAGTTCCTTTTCTTCTGGGGACAAATTGTCTTTTTCCTTGAACGAACCAGAATGTTGACTCTGATTCACCCATTTATCGAATGAAGAGGGAGTTAGATCATACTCACGAATGATATCCTTTCTTGGTTTTCCGTTTTGGTACAGTTGTACGATCTGATGCTTGAATTCAGCTGTAAACGTTCGACGTTCTTTTTTAGGCATAGTAGATTCTCCTCTAAAGTGTTAACTGTAGTCTACTTGACCTTAAATTTTCTGTCCAACTAAGTGTAGACTATCCAAATCCCCAATTAAAATAGAACCATAGGTTTGAGAGGAGCTATGGTTCATGATTACAAGAGGGGATTTTTTTATGATTAAAGATATGTACAAGCGAGGAATGTCTATTTCTGATATTGCGAGAGAACTAAAGCTAGATCGTGGAACGGTTAGGAAATACATAAACTCTTCTTCGGCTCCTTCAAAGCAAAAGAGAAAAAAGACAAAAAGTAAGTTGGATTCATACAAAGAACACCTTCATCAACGGATGCTGGAAGATGGCGTTTTTAACGGTGAACGCTTATAAACGATTTTAAAAGATTACATTAAGCCCTTTAGAGATAAGGAGAAAAAGAAGTATTCTGTACGGTATGAAACTTTACCTGGCGAACAGATGCAAGTGGATTGGAAAGAGATTGGGGAAATTATTCTCTGCGGAGAGCGAATAAAGCTTTCTATGTTTGTCGCAACATTAGGTTACTCCAGAATGAAATATGCGGAGTTTACAACGTCTCAAGATCAAGAACATGTCCTCCAATGTTTGATTAATAGCTTTAAGTACTTTGGCGGAGTTCCGCAGAAAATACTGTTTGATAATATGCGAACAGTGACAGATGGACGTGAACAAGGAATTGTGATATGGAACGCTCGATTTGCGGAATTTGCAGCTTATTATGATTTTATTCCTAAAGCCTGCAAGCCCTACAGGGCTAAATATTCGATTCCATTGAAGATATTAATCTTCAAGTAGAACGTTGGCTTGACGGAATCGGCAATCGCAAAAAGAATGATACCACAGGTGTCCCTCCACAAGAACGCTGGTCGGAAGAAAAGCTTAGTTCATTACCAAAAATCAATTATGACACGAGCTATCGTGTCTATCGTAAGACTCATTTTGATAGCACCCTATCTTATAAAGGAAACAAGTGGCTACTTTCAAAGGAATATGCGTTAAAGGATATCCTGGTTAAGAATCATTATCTGGAGTACTTCGTTTCTTTTATCAAGGTGAAGAGATTACAGCATTTCAAACACCAGCATCGGTCATTTCATTAGCTGATCAAATAAAAAAGAAACAGAGTGCCGTGGTTGCCGCCCCGCATTCTGTTCCCGAAGTATCCGTCAATACTCGTCCTCTCTCAGTTTATGATGACCTCTTGAGAGGTGAATCATGAACGAGAAAATGAATGAGTATTGCCAGAAGCTAAACTTGTCCGTAATCGCAGAACAATGGTCAACGCTTGCCGATCAAGCAGCTAAAAATAATGTACCATATTCTTCGTTTCTCTTCAGCCTATTAGAGGCAGAATTTATTGAAAGACAGCAAAGAACGACTAAAACACTGATAAAACTTTCAAAACTCCCGTTTCGAAAGACGATGGATGAGTTTGACTTTACTGTTCAACCTTCAATTGACGAACGGAGAGTAAAAGAACTGATGACATTATCATTCTTAAAGAATCATGAGAATCCTATTTTTCTAGGTCCATCAGGCATTGGGAAAACTCACTTGGCAGTTTCTATTGGGCTGCAAGCTATATCACAAGGCTACAAAACATACTTTATTTCCGCACATGACTTAGTATCACAATTAAGGAAAGCTGACCTTGATCAGCAGTTGGAAAAGAAACTGCGTTCTTTTGTAAAACCTAGTCTTCTAATCATTGATGAAATGGGTTATATGAAACTCGATCATCATAGTGCTCATTATTTATTTCAAGTCATTGCCCGACGGTATGAGAAAGGTTCAATTATCTTAACATCAAACAAGTCATTTGGAGAATGGGGAGATATTATTGGTGATCCAATCATCGCGACCGCTATGTTAGATAGACTCTTACACCACTCAAGAATATTTAACCTAAACGGAGAAAGTTATCGTATGAAAGAAAAAAAACTGCAGATGGAAAAACAGAAGGGTTCGTAAGAATTCCTTCTGGGGATTTTTAAACCGGACATTTTGGTGAAGTTATAATCGGCCTTGACATATCCAGTATAAATGTATAAGGATTATGAAGATGCATTGTAAATATCGTTAATAATAAGTAAAATTCTCACTTCTTATATAGACTTAAAAAGTTGGCAGCTATATCATAATGTTTGTAATTGACTTTTATCAATCTTTTTAAAGGAGGAAAGAGAATCAATATGTTAAAAAAATTTGGGTTAGCAGTAATGTTGTTGTTTATCACATTTTTATCTCTACAACCTACTCCGTATGCCGCAGAAGGTAATAATGGAAAATCCGAAAAACTTCGGGTAATGAGCTACAATATCCATTACGGGCATAATATGAATAATCAATATGACTTAGAATCCATTGCTAATGTTATTCGTGAATCGAAAGCAGATATTATTGGATTGCAAGAGGTAGATGTACATTGGGCAGATCGAAGTCATTTTGAAAACGAGATCAAAATACTTGCAGAATCTCTTAATATGCATTATTTTTACGCTCCAATCTATGACTTTCCATCAGATCAGGCAGGACAGCCTAATCGTCAATTTGGGGTTGCAATTCTAAGTAAATATCCAATTCTTAAAGCAGAAAATCGACAAATTACGCGTCTCTCTACACAAGGATCCACTTCAGAACCTGAGTTGTTACCTGGATTCGCAGAAACATTAATTAACGTAAAGGGAATTAAAGTAAACGTATATTCTACTCACTTAGATTATAGACCCGATCCGAAAATACGAAAAATGCAAGTAGAAGATATGTTAAACATAATGTCTGAAAGCAATAAAGAGCAAATCTTAATTGGTGACATGAATGCAATACCAACATCTCCAGAATTAGCGCCGTTGTTTTCAACATTCAAGGATACATGGAAAGAAGTACATGATCATGAAGGTTACACCTTCCCAGCAAATCAACCCAATCGAACAATTGACTATATCCTAACAACTCATGGTATTCAAACCGAATCATCAGAAATTATCGAATCACTAGCATCAGACCATCGACCTCTCATTTCAGATGTTATTCTCTCTCGTTAATTTAGCATGGTGCATCGTTGCTAAACCAAAAGGGATTAGATGCCTAAAATGTTTCTAGAAGAAATTTAATACAAAATAAATATACTGATCATGATTCTAATATGAAGTAATTTTAATTTTCGGGGGATTTTAGGGTCCCCCTTTAAACTCTACTTCACCGAATACCCAACTTTCTCCAATTCCAACAGGTATGTCCAAGATTTAGAGATTACTTGCACCAGAACCGGGTGTATCATGACTATCTCTTACTACCAATAATTAGTTATTAATTTGTTCATTATAACTACCTCTTAATATATATTAATATTGATCTATTAATAACACGCCTAAATTTACAATCATCTATTAATCAAACTTTGTTCCCACCAACACAATATGGTCTTCTGATATTTCTACGTGTAAACCTACTATTTCAGCAAAAATAACGCTAGCTTTATAGTCCCAAACTTTTTGATTTTTACGATAGAAACAACTTGCTTCACCAATTGCAACTCTAATAATTTCAATTGAACAAACTTCTAAATACCTAATGCCTTTAAATTTATCAGCAAAGTCATCGTATTTTTTTTCCTTTAAGTAAGAAGGTGAAATATGGATAATTCCATATTCAGGTGTTTCAGGTCTTGTAAATGGCTCCCCATTAATAAATACACCAAGTTCAGTATAAGCGTGATATAATTTATCAGCTTCTACATCAAATATTAAACCAAATCTACCTTCTTCCCCTTCATATGCTATTGAAATAGCATATTCTCTTTTTCGATAAATACAGTTAGTTGTTCCATCAATAGGATCAATATACCATGTATTTTTTTTATTACCTTCTTTTGATTGCTCTTCACCAACAATATCATCATCAAAAGCACTGGATATTGCCAATACAATATGATTATTTAAAGTTTTATCAAGATTGGTAACTAAATCTTTTTCATTTTCCTTTTCTTCTACTATAGAAACTTTTTCTTTTTCTAATACAATTTTACATGATTCAATTAATTCTAGAGCAAAATCATAACGAGATTTTTGACTTGCTGTTTTCATAAACTAACTTTACTCCTTTTTTTTCAAGGTAATTTTTTAACGGTAACGGCCAGTCAGTTTGAATAATATCAAATCCCATCTCAAATAATTTCCCCCAACCTAATTCAGGATTTTCTAATAATGAGACATCATCATCAAATCCACCACAAAGAGATTGACGATCATTCCAAAGAACAATTGCATTAATCATTGTGTGATATCCCATTTGTCTCAATTGCTCTAATTTTTCCTTTGAAACATAATCAGCATTTGGATCATCGAAAATCATTTCAAAACCAACAATGTTTATTTTGTCTTTATATTCCATGATTTTATTAAAATTATCTTGATTCCAAACTTTAGGTAAAGTCATATATTTAACATCGTGTGCTGCTAATGCTTCTAAGCATTCAGTTGCAGCAACATCAGTTTTTAAAATAATTGATTGTCTTTGATCTTCATATTGATCTAAGTCTTCCAATAACTCTTTACCCCATTTTTGCACGTGGTCAAAATGCAACAATATATTTGGGTGTTTTTTCATATTTTCCATGAAAACTTTTAATGTAGGTGGAGCTTCTACTGCTTGCATGTTCATATTAAATAATGTTTGCTCTTTAATTTCTTCAGCAGTAAATGTCCTAAACTTCTCATCTCTGTTAAAACGAATTGATTCTTCATTTTCATGAAAAACATGAAATACTCCATCACTTGTTTTACTAATATCAAATTCAACAATATGAGCACCTTGATTAATAGCATTTAACATTGATCTATATGTGTTATATGCAATGTTTCCACCTGCTGAACCTTGGTGACATGCAATTAAAACTTCATTTTCTCTTAATAGTTTACCTAGTACTTTTGTATATTTCATAATCATTTTTCCTTTCATACAACTGTTGAATTTATTTTTTCTTATCTTAATATTCCATAACTCAAATACATTGTTGATTTGACACACAATCATTTGCGTCATAATATCTGGTCCATTAAACCTCTTCTATAAGATATTTTTCTTATTGCTTCCTCTACCATATACAAAGTAAATCACAAGCGCTGATATCGCCATTAAAATAACAGAATAGACAAAGTTCATTGCCTTCGCATCAATAGAAGCAGTTGGATCTGTGTTATTTCGAATCACAATACCCAGCGGTTGATAAAGTGGATGATATAAAAATACGGTTAAATCATAATCAGCTAATAGACTGTTAAAGTTTAACGCGAGTATTGCTAGTGTTGTCGGTAACACAATTGGCAAAATTACTCGAATAAATGTATAAATGGGTCTAGCCCCCAAATTTTTAGCTGCATCCTCAAGTGAGCCATCGAATGAGTAATAGGCTGCTTTTAGAATCCTCAAGGTAAATGGAATTTTTTCAATCACATAAGCTATTAACAATAAGCTTAATGTCCCCGTTAAAACGATATTTCCGATAATAGGCATTGGTTTATCAAAGGTGATAATTAATCCTAAAGCCATTAAGATACCAGGTATTATCCAAGGAATATGAAATAAATATTCCAAAGTTGTTGTTAGTTTATTATTGTATTTGTGGATTAATCGAGAAATAAATAACATGGCACCTACGACAATGATGGCTGTTAATCCAGAATAGATAATACTAATAACAAATGGTTCATATGCTGAAGAATCTGTTAAAATTTTGATGTAATTTTCTAATGTAAAATGCTCCCATGAAAGTGTACCAGTACTGATACTGAACGTATCGGTAAATGAAAAAAGAATGACTGCAGCGATCGGCAACACATAAATGAAAAATAGAACATATGAAAAAAAATGGACAATAACGTTGACAGCCTTATTTTCAATTTTCTGCTTTACGATTTTCGTTTTTACTTTTGATACCGACATATAAAAGCCTTTTTTCTCAGATCTTGTAATCACGTAGAGTAACAAAATTTGTGTAACCCCTAAAAAGATCGCCAACAATGCGGCAAGATCTCTTGAACTCATACTATTAGCAAAGTTTAGAATCATTGGGCTAATCGTTTGAAAGTTTTCTCCCCCTACGATCAACGGTGCAGACATCGCACCAATTCCTGTTGCAAATAGCAACACGGATAACGTTGTTAATACAGGCTTTAAAACAGGAAAAACAACTTTGGTAAGGATTTTCCAAGGTGAAGCACCCATATTTTTTGCCGCTTCAACCGTTTGATAATCAATGCTTTTGATCGCATTTGAAAGAAAGATGATATGATTCGTCGTACAAGCAAAGGTCATCACAAACACAACCGCGGGATAACCGATAAACCAATCTGGATTCATCGCAGGAAAGATTTTCACTAATAAAGTCGTTAAAAATCCAGTATTCCCATAAATAAATTGATAACCCGCCACTAAAATGAGTCCGCCATAGATCATCGTGGTAAAATAACCGAGTCTTAAGATTTTGGCACCTTTGATGTCAAAATAATCTGTGACTAACACTAGAAAAATCCCAACCATGTTTACAGTGAAGACCAATGTAATCCCTAATAGAAAGCTATTAGCTAAACTTTTCATTGCTCTTTCAGATGATAATAATTTTTGAAATGGCTCTAATGAAAAGGCACCCTCTGCAAAAAATGTTGTATAAAGAATATTTACATTTGGGAGAATGAGAAAGGCTGCAATGAACCAAGTGAGAATAATCCCGACTAGTAAAAGATAGAGTTTATTTTGAATATGAGTGTTTATAAATTTCATTATGATTCTCCTAATATTGAAGTATGTCTTTTGGATTTATAAACAAGGTTACTTCGTCGCCCTCAGAATATTGAAAATTCCCATCTTCTTTCTCGATATTGATTAGAGAAGAACCAATTACCTCATATTTATATTGAGAGTATGTGCCATAAAATTCTTTTGAAACGACCTTTGCCTGAAGGGCAACAGAATGATGATCACCAGCTTGTACTTTCGTTTTTATCTTTTCTGATCGGATATAATATTTTTTTTCTGAATCTAGTTTGCCTGATTTTTTTGAGATTTCTTCTACTATTTCTTTGCCGATTGAATTCGCCTCGCCTATGAAATTACATACAAACTCTGTTTTCGATTGGTTGTAAATTTCCTCTGGCGTACCTACTTGCTCAACCACTCCATTATTAAAAACAGCCAAGCGATCTGACAATGTTAACGCTTCCTCTTGGTCATGTGTCACATAAACCGTTGTAATACCTTGCTCGAGCTGTAGTTTTTTAAGTTCTTTTCTTAATTGTTTTCGTAGCTTTGCATCCAAGTTTGATAGTGGTTCATCTAAAACGATGATTTTTGGGGCAAGTGCCAATGCTCGGGCAATAGCCACACGCTGTTGTTGTCCACCGGATAGTTCGGATACATTTTTCATCAGCTTATCCTCTGTTAAATCGACAACCTTTGCGATTTCTTCAACGCGTCTTTTCATCTCGTCTTTTTTATATTTTTGAACCTTTAATCCAAAGGCAATGTTTTCGTAAACAGACATGGTTGGGAATAAAGCATAGCTTTGAAAGACCATGCCAATTTGTCTTTTTTCAATCGGCGTATTTGTAATGTCCACGCCATCTACGGTAATTTTTCCTTTAGTGGGAGTTATAAACCCTGCTAATGTTCGTAATGTCGTTGTTTTCCCACAGCCTGACGGTCCAAGAAATGTAAAAAATTCGCCTTCATTTATGTCTAGATTTAAATTTTGTATCGCAACAAAGTCATCAAATTTTACTTGTATATCTTGAAAATGAATCACGTGGCTTCCTCCTTCATCCTGAAAACCGCCAAATCCATTATGGTTCTTCGGTTTATAAGGCTATTGTTTAATAGGGGGTAATAATGAATAAATTTTTTCAGGCTAACAGCTGTCCATCACAAGGCAGGACTGATTAGAAGACATATTGAACACTTTCGACCAGTCCTGCCTTGATTAACCAAAAGACTAATCAAGGCGCTTCCGCTTTTATCATTAAAATATTTCTAATTCAATTTTTTCTACCCAATCGTCAATATGTTCAGAAATGAAGGTATAATCGATATCTTGAATTGTCGTGTTTTCATGAATTGACTTCATTTTCTCTGAAGTTTTTTCTAGTGCTTTTTCACTTACTGGTAGAGTATCAAATTGTTCAGCCCATGCCCCTTGAATTTCTGCACTACCAAACCAGTTCACAAATTCTTCTGCTACAGATGTATCTTGATCTTTCCCTTTATTAATGATTCCTACTTGCTCCACTAAAGTTGGTACACCAATTTCTGGAGAAACAATCCCCGCTTCAAATCCAAATTCCTCTTCGATACCTTCTAAACCGCTTGAATACGTGAATGAAATCGGAACTTTTCCTGATGCTAGGTTTGCGTTGGCATCTTCACCTTCTGGTGTTTTATATCCATTGTCAAAAAACTTATTAATATCTTGCCATCCTTCTTCAGACACACCTAAGTCTCCATTTGCATCTACATATCTCATTAATATGCCGTTTAATACCGCTTGATTTGTTGCTCCACCTAGGTCTATTGGAATATTATATTTCCCTTTAAATTCTTCTTTTTCAATTAAGTCAGTCCAATCTTTTGGTGCAGTTTCTTCTGTATACACATCTTTGTTATAGAGCATGATAATTCTTTGTTCGACAAGTGGATGATAGAAATTATCTTTATTACGTGAACCTTCTGGAAGTTCATTCGTCCATTCAGGTTCGTATGGAACAAGAATGTCATTTTCTTTTAATGTTTCAAAATTTGTTTGGTTTAAACCAAAAATAACATCGGCTAAAGGATTGTTTTTCTCTGAGACGACACGATTTAAAAGGTCTCCACCACCAGCTTGAACTACCTCAAGCTCAAAACCAGCTTCAGCAGCTTTTTCAGTTAACCATTCTCCACGACCGTCAGATAAAGAGTTTGAATAAACAACAAGAGATTTGTTTTCTACTTTTGTTCCTGAATCTGTTTCTGTTGATTTATTTCCCATACAACCTGCTAAAATACTTGCTACCAGCATAAATGCCATTACGAGTAGAAATGTTTTTTTTGCTTTCATTATTTTTCTCCTTATTAATAGTTTTTTTGTTACTCTTACATAAAATACCTTTAAATTGGTATAAACTGTATGCATTATATTTTTTATTGTTTATATTATCACCCCTGTTTTTTATAGAATTCACCCAATTTGTTTTCATTTATATAATGAAAATCGAGTACAAAAGTCAACTTACTTCTACCAAATTCGAGATACTAGCAAATGTAAAATGCAAAATGTGTTCATATGTACCGGTACTAGTCATTTACCACCTAGATGTGTAGTTTTGCATATTTTAGTTAGGAGAATTTTGAGACTTAATTTGATATTTTACTGTAAGAATCAGAATGATAACTGTCGGTACAAACGTCACAATATTCGTTAAAAGAACGGCTAAATCCTTAATCATCAGTCCATAAATTATCCAGAAAAATACTCCTAAGGTACACAAACTATACATAGGTATCGATATATCTTTAGTTCTTTTTGATTTAATTACTTTGTATGCTTGCGGGATAAAAGAGCAGCTGGTAAGAATGCCAGCAATCACTCCCAATAACGCAACAGACATGAAATCACTCCTACAGAATCTGTTATTCTAGTTATTTTGAAACTATCATTCGGCACGAAATCCTTAACAAAAAGCATTTCAGCCTTAATGACTTTTTGTTCCGTTAAAGGATGCTCCACCTCCTAATAACTCTTGATTACAGCTAAGTAAAACTTTTACTTATTTTAAATAAATTCATCACTGTCTTACATGACAAAATATACTGTTTTTTTATTAATTCAGAATGGATAAAACGTAAATATTATGTAAATATACAATTTTTTTTATCTTACCAATGATAAACATACAAAAAAACTGATTTTCTGTGTGTTTTTTAACTAATATTAACTAAATATTTTAGTTTAATTTTTACTTTTTTAAATAATGTATAGTATAATTACATTGGATTTAGTTAGGAGAATTTTTTCATTTAGAAAGGTGTCTAATATGGCAACGATTAAAGAAATAGCAAAATTAGCAAATGTCTCTAGTACAACGGTCTCAAGGGTATTAAATGGTGACGAATCATTTTCTGTTTCTGAAGAGACTCGAAACAAGATTTTATCCATAGCTAAAGAATTGGGTTACAAAACATTAATTGAACGACATCATCAAAAACAGAAAGTGTTTTATCGATTTGGCCTCTTATTTAAACCAATCATTTTTAATAATTTTTTCGATAGTGATTATTACTTCTCAATAAGAAAGGGAATTGAACATCTTTGCTTACAATACAATATTGAACTAGTAAACAATCTTGTAACATCTCATGATAAAATAACAGAATTACATGGTGTCATTATTTTAGGTAATTATTCAAAACATGAAATTGAATGTTTTTTAGAAGGTATTGAAACAAAACATGTAGTCATTATTGGTAATTGCCCTGATGATAGTAAATTTGATTCTGTTTGGTTTCATACAAGAATGGCTGTTCTACAAGGAATAGAATATCTTCAAGAACAAGGTCACCAAACAATTGGATACATTGGTGCTAATGAGCACATAGCGATTCCCGATGAGGATCGTCGTGTTGTTATTTTTACACGTTATATGGAACGGAATGAAGGACTCGATTCTTCCATTGTTTATATTGGAGAACCTGGAGAAAAGAGTGGCTATGATTTAATGTTAAAAGCTATTCAATCTAAAAAAATACCTTCCGCTTTCTTTATCGCAAATGACCCGATCGCCATTGGGGCTTTAAAAGCACTTAATGAAGCAAGGATTAAAGTACCTGAAGAAATCAGCATAGTGAGTTTGGACGGGCATCCTTTCACCGCCCTTACCTCTCCACCTTTAACAACCATCCAAGTTCCTACAGAATTTATGGGGGAAACAGCAATCGAGCTGCTTTTAGAACGGATTGAAAAGAAACGGGAAATTGCAATAAAAGTAACGGTTCCTACAGTTCTTATTGAAAGGGAGAGTTGCATAAAGCAATGACATCAAATCCATAATCTTTTCTGTTGAAAGATGTTGATAAAAAAGAAGCTTGAAACTTTTGTAAGCCCAAGGCTTTTTCTAGATTACGTAATAGAATATAAACGGGAGTCAATGTGCAAATTTATATTTTTTTCAGTAGCCTTAACATTGAATATCCAATATAGATTGAGATAGCTCTTTGGTGCTTTTTGTATCGCTTGAAACAGTAGTAAATAATTTTAAAAACACCTTCCTTTCCATCATATTACAGAAAGAATAGCGTTTTTTCGTTTTTAGGGAAATGATTTACCTTAGCTTGGATGGGTATGGGTATAGGTATAGGTACGACAACATTATGCAGAAATTTTTTACGCTTAGCGGATTTTCAACCTAAAAAGCCGATTCCTAAAATTTAAAGGAATCGACTTTTTTGATTTGTCTTGTTATACAATCGCCCCCGATTGTTGAATAATACTCGATTGCTAATTTTCTCAAGACCTTCAATTCAGCGAAAAAAGATAAGAGCTGAATCAACATTCTTAATCCATAAATGATCTTGACCACTTAAACCATCCTACACCCATACATCGTCTTGATAATCCTTTTCCTTCTTTCTAAACCAAGTAAGAATTGAACCAACAACTTGAAGATCTTCATCAAGTTCATTCTGCTTCGGAAAAGTGATTTGTTTTGTTCTTATGTTGATAGCATAAAGTGCTGTGAACATTGTTGGAACAGGTGTTCGTTTTCATGGTAGTTCTATAAGAAATTATTAAAAAAACAGCAAGATTTTTTGGTATAAAAAGAATCAATATGTACTTACGATCCAGATCCAGAAGATCCAATAGAAGATCCAATAGAAGATCCAGAGGATATCCAAGATGAGGATAATAGAGACCATTAATTCAGATGGCTGGCTCTACTAAAGGGAATGTCCTTTTTAATCTCTTACTAATACGCGCTGTAGGATTTTTTGCTGTTCCCTATATGAGCGCGGTTAAAATATTTCTTAAGAAGATGACGTTGCAGCTAAACAGGTGACAGCTATAGATGACGTCAAACGAGCAAACGTGATAGTAACGGACGAAAACGCGTATGTTGCAGTTATGTTAAGTAATGGAGCAAAAGGTGAAGTAACAAATCAACTTGAAAAACAAATAGCTGATAAAGTAAAAGGTACAGATCCTGATATTGAAAATGTATTTGTATCTTCAAACCCTGCCTTTTTTGAGCGTATGAATGATTATGCTGAAAGTATCGCTAATGGAGATCCAATAGAAGGTTTCTTTGAAGAGTTTAACGAAACCATTAGGAGAATTCCCCCAAACGCCCGCTATAAAAGTACTCTCTTTATTATCATGGTACTCATCTTGTGAAAATTCGTAACAAAAGGATGCAGTCTTTGCATCCTTTTTCTTTTACTGTATTTAATTTAATTTTAAATCTACACTTGTGACATACCAGCAACAATCCCTCCAACAGCTTCTAATGAGGGGCGTAGATTTCGGGACTGCAGTATTCGTTAAAACCTTCTGGCCTCTGTGTTTGCTCGCCACGCAGACTGTTCCGACCCTGTTCCCTCTGTGTAGAACAGGCCGCCGTGACTTCTACTTCCAAGCAGAACGTGGTTTGTTACCTCCCCACGCATTGGATATGCTAGTCATCTGAATCGACCAATTGATGACAGGAGACTTTCACTCCATTAGATTTTCAGCCTTGACGGCTGCTCCACCTAACTGTCTACGCTTAAAGACTAAAGTTACCTTTAGCCCTCCAAGACTCGCTACGAGCGAATGGCTAGTTCTTACTCGACGGGAATCCCACCCGCTATATGATACGACCTAGGCTCGGCCGCACACGCACCCGTTAGCCGACCATGCAGCGCAAAATCAGCGCTGCACCACAGAGGATGAAAATGGATAAAAACCGTTAATAATGATTCTATGGCTGGGTGAGGAAGGTCGATACACTATGGTGCCATTAGAGGACGTTACACATTACTGATACAGAGTATTTGTGGGCGTTATTTCGAATCACATTTACTTTCGTCATGATCAGCGCGGCTTGCTTTAAAATATCATTCTCCATTTCTAGCTGTTTATTTCTCTTCATTACCTCAGCCAATTTCACTTGATCATGCGTTAAATTATCTTTTTCTTTAAACGAACCTGAGTTGCGTTGTTGACTGATCCATTTATCTAGTGAGGAGGTAGTCAGGTCATACTCACTTATAATTTCTTTGCGAGGCTTTCCATTTAGATACAGTTGTACGAAATGAAGGAATGGGATCAAAATCTATTGGACATGAGTTAGGTATTGCCTATTCAATTGTTGAAAGATCTTCTGGTCGGACAAAAAGGATCTCGATGTTATTAGGTACGCCCTGCATAGCATCTTTAACAAATTTGTTGATATGAATGATACTTACATCGATATCATCTTTTGTGTTGCGGAAGTTCTTGCCGCCAGTTGTATTGTATTCGTTGAATGCATCCAGTCCTAAGTAATATTCGATTGGCGGGATACATACACCCTTATAATCCTTATCTGATGTTTCTGTATTGGTTCCATAAGCATAGCTGCCTGTTGGAGATAAGATGATTGTTCTATCTTCTAACCATTTTAAATTGGATTGATCTAAGTTTAGTTCTGTCATTTTGACTCCTCCATGTTTATAATAATTGCACAAGAAAAAAACGATACTCAGCAAAGACTACCTTGAGAAAGTAGTCAAGAGTATCGTTAATGATATCTTAAGGAAAAAGGGTTGTGAAGAGATGGTGGGACATCTCTATTTTTGCTTCAATACATATCCGATCACTATTTGATACACACCAAAAAGCACACATAGGATTATAATAGCTACCCAAACATTTTCGTGTGGAACAAGAAAGTAAATAAGTGCTAGCATAATCAAAAACACAATATAACCAATATTGAAAGCCTTCTTATAAGTCATACGCTATCCTCCCCTCATATGGTCACCACCTTTGCATCATATACCAATCTATTGACCTTAGTACATACGGACTTTTAAAGGGCTATTTGTCTTTGATGCTTTTAGGGTTGTACGAGAACTATTAGTATATAAATTTACTTGTTTTTTCATCCAAGCATAGTTAGGGTCACAATCTAAGGCAGAAGCACCTCTGACTTTAAAATAACCAGTTTTCATTTGGTAAGCTACAATAACCGTAGCCATAGCACCAGCAACCCAACCAATAAGAGGGATTCTTGCTAGAATAGCAGTAGTAATTGCTGTTACAGTGGCTTTGTCTGCAAAGGTTATTGTCATATTACTCCAAGCTGACCATACCCACTCTCCAACCCTAACATTGGGAGTAATAATAGGAGAGTTTATTGCAGATGTAGCTAATTGACTTGACGATATATTACTTGGCACTGGATTAACGGCTTGTTTATTCAAATTTACCGAAACATTTTTTACTTGGTTTTCAATATCTTTAAGTTCATTCTTACTTAAAAAATCACTTGTAGCCGAAACATTTTCTGTGGCTTTATCAACTACGTGCTTTTCTACACCCTTTTTACTATTGTAAATAACGGTTAAAGATTTTTTAGTGTCAATAGTTTTAACATTGTAATTTACTCCCTCAAGATTAAGAGCAAATTCATCGTTGACTGCATTACTTGCATTCTGAGTTATCTTAGGTGTTGGTGTTTCAGAACGTTCTGCAAATGCTAGAGTAGGAGTTAACGCCAAGGACAAGGATAAAGAACAACCAAGTAAAGCTTTCGTCATTTTCTTCATTAATATATCACCCTTAGGTAAGCCGCGCCTGCAGGATCAATGTCCATTCTATACAAGTAAGTACGAGTGTAATAGTCACCTGCATACGGGGCAGTAGTAGTAAACTGTCCATTCAACTCAGTTGTAGCATAATCAGCGTTGTATCCAGTACTATCGATCGTTCTAGTCTTCTGCCAATCATTTCTAGTAAGAGTACCTTGGAAGAATGGGAAGTTTGTTCTCACATAAACATATCTTCCGTCATGCTTTACATCGGTATAAAGCTTAGTGTTGGCGTTTGCAGATCCATAGAAATATTGCTTGCCAACATTATAAGTTTTGTAGGTAGCAAACGCACCAATCGATTCACTAGAAACAGTATTAGGAATTCTTTCGGCAGGAGTTGGTGCTACAGACATTGAGTATTCTATTCTACTTCCGTCATCGAAAAACAAAACTACCTTTTCGCCATTCTAAATATTAATTGACCCATCTTTAAATCCTAACTTAGCTAACTCTTTCTTTTCTTCTTCTGGATTCATAGCTTTTGACTTAAATAATTTCTCTTGATCTTTTTCTAGTTGTGATTGTTCTTGGATGGTAGTAGTTTCTGTGTGAGTGTTCGCTGATGCATAGACAGGAGTGAGCATTACAAGGGACAGAGGGACAGCTAATAAAGTCTTTTTAAGATTCAATCATCTTCCTCCTATAGCCTTATTTTTAGGCTTTGATGTGTACTACACTTCAAGTATAAGATATAATTGGAAAATAAATCAACGTGATTTGTACGTGAAAATCATGTACAAAGAAAAACAGTAAATAACTACCATTATTAGGAGGTTGATGTAAGGAAACTTTTGGTTCTATATTCCCGATAATCTTCTGGTTCGTGATAATAGGTCTAGTAATTTGGCTTATTGTCAGAACAGTAAGAAGTAAGAAAAGGTAAAAAATAAAAGCCAAGGGATTAATCCTTGGCTTTGTCTCTATTCGCTCTAATAAATACATCTACTTCTTTAATTATGGCCTTCGAAATACACTTAGGAAAATCATCTACATTCATTTAATCATCTCCCCCTAAATTTTCAAAATTCAATATATTTAAATTAGGAACAAAGATGTACGTGTTTTTGGTATAATACAAGGTATATTTTTCGGTTCGCTGTCGAAAATAATATGTACATGTATCATACTGTAAAATCACGTACAAATTTGTTTGTACTTGTATGTTACATTCGATTCACGTACAAGTCAAGTACAATGGAGGAAGTTTTCTTGAAGAAAATTACTACAATTAGAAAAGATATTAGAGTTCCCGAAACACTTGTTAAAAAGATAGAGGAATATCAAATAGAAAAAGGCGTTCAGACATGGACAGGCGCTTTATTAGAGTTAGCCAGAAAAGGATTGGAATCTGAAAAAAAATAAGACCCCAGTTTAGGGGTCTTAATCGTTTATTATTTTATCCAGTTCGGATGAGTTCGTTGTAATAAACTGATTCTGTCTGCAAGAATGTTTAATCCGTGATCATCTAAATGCGGAACCAAATCATCCAATGTCATTAACATGAGTTCTGCAAAACGAGGATGATTAGTTAATTGGTCCTCTCTGTAGTACTGCTGCAGCTTCGCCACCTTATGTTTCTTCTCTGCGATTTTTAACGAGCCACAACATTGTCTAAAGCCTGGTCTTTTATCACTGCCACAAGCACACATTATGCTTCCTCCTCATAAATAACTTCCATCAACTGGCGGATCTTATCCTCTAGCTCCTCACCTTCTTCATCAAACCAATAAGAATGCTTCTTCCATTCCAGCTCTTCCTGAAGTTTCTTTTTTGATTGAAATAATGATTCCTTCATTTCAACAGGGATAGCATTTTTGAAAACTGCAGAAACATCAAATCGTTTTCCGATGTACCATTTTAAGATGCTTAATACATCGTCGTTGTACTCTTTCGTCTGGAACAAATAAACCTCGTCATAGTCCCGTAGAATAATTGTGTAAAATTCAGGCGTACTAACTGCCTTTTTATACATATCTTTAAGCTCCATAACCATTAGATAAATTCCTTCAGGACATGCTATGGAATACTCAGCAACGCCCGGTGGAAATTCAATATCCACCCTGTCAAATACAGAGTACGAGTATTATACATATTTATGAATATTTTTGATCAATTTAGTCCATTAAATCAAACGGTCGATGTAAAATTATTCACTCTAATTCTTTTATTTCTATTGTTTCTAATAAAAAATTTGGGTCGATAATTAAACCACAAAAGGAGAGAAAGTTCTATGTTAATTAAAAATGAGCTTTTTTTAAAAGTGTTCATAACCTCAACTAATAGTATAGAGCCTAAAAAATAAACAGCCTCAGAACAAAAATAAGACAAGAATACTAAATTGTATTCTTGTCTTTTATTATTTTTAAGGGAAAGTTTGTATTTTGAAAAAAGATGATTTAATCGTTTTACTTGCAAAAAGAGTGTTTATTTCAATTTTCCAATATCGTTAAACACCCTTTTAACATTTTTACTACTGACTCTTAATTTATTCTTATAGTTTAAACGCTATAACACTTGTCCAGTCGCTATAGATTTTTTTCGCTCCAACGTATTTGAAAGAACGGATTTTGTAATAGTATGTTTTACCTTTACTTAATCCATTATTTGTATAAGACGTTGTTTTCACATCGCTTAGGTGATAATATGAACCTGTTTTTGATGTTGATTTAACAATTTCATAACCTGAAGCACCTGACACACTTGACCATGATAATTTAACAGAAGAATTTCCGTACTTTGTTGCTTTAAAATTGGATGGTTTAGCTGGAAGTGCTACCCATTTTGCATACAGTGTGATATTACTTTTTAATGTTACAGTAGTTCCCACTGGGATTTTTAATGTAGCATCTTTGTACCATCCAACGAACGCATAGCCTGTTCTTGTTGGTTTTGGTAATGTAATTTTGCTATTGTAATTTGCCGTTTTGTCAGCCACTTGACTGCCACCATTGCTATTATAGTGAATCTTGTAAGAGTTAATACTCCATTTTGCATACAGTGTGATATTACTTTTTAATGTTACAGTAGTTCCCACTGGGATTTTTAATGTAGCATCTTTGTACCATCCAACAAACGTATAGCCTGCTCTTGTTGGTTTTGGTAATGTAATTTTGCTATTGTAATTTGCCGTTTTGTCAGCCACTTGACTGCCACCATTGCTATCATAGTGAATTTTGTAAGAGTTAATACTCCATTTCGCATAAAGAACTGTGTTTTCTGTTACTTTATCTGTCGCAAAATTCCAAGCATTTTGCCCTGCAGCATCCTTGTACCAACCAACGAATGTATAACCAGGTCTTGTTGGTGCTGAAGGCTCTGTGATTGTTGTATTATATTCTGCTGTCTTAGTCTGTACTAAGCCACCATCTTGACGATCAAAAATAACAGTGAATTTAGTAGGTGACCATTTTCCATAAAGTGTTTTTGCAGAATAGATCGAGCTTGTGAAATCCCAAGGAATTGTAAATGCTTCATCTGCGAACCAAGCTAAATCATAACCATAAACAGTCGGTGCTGTTATTCTGCGTGCTACAATTTGGTCTTTTACTTCAAATGGAGCATTATCTTTCAATACGAAATGCACATTATATCCATTCACTACTTTTTGGGTGACGGTTACATCTGCATAATCTGTTGCGCTAATATTGATAGTGAATTCTCCAGTTTTTGTGAAGACACTCTTATCCAATGTAATCGTATGTGCAGCCATATCTACTTTGAATTTCGTTCCATCTAAAGTAACTGCACCAACCTTAATTCTCGAAATAGAATTTGCCCACTCAGAATCAATGAATTCAAGTGTAATATCGTTTCCAAGAGCGTTATCTGTAATATCTGTTAAAACAAGAGATCCAACTAAAGCATATTTTGCATAAAGCGTAATTGGTTTTGTCACAATGTTTGAGAAATCATATGGTGTTGTTAAATTTTGATCCGTAAACCAGCCGATGAACTTATAGCCGACCTTTGTTGGATCGATTGGCTTTGTTGCACTTCGATCTACGATTTGAGATGGTACAGGATCACCGCCATTTGATTCAAACGTTACTTTATATCCTATAACTTGATCCGTAACGATTGCATCCGCATAACCTTCAGAAACAATCACCACATTGACCTTTTGTCCTGCTGTGAATAAGTCATGGTTTAGCGTAATGGAGCTATTTGTAATCGTATAATCTTCATCTAAAACTAATTCTTTTGAACCAATCTTCACTTGTTTGATATTATTTTTCCATGTTCCATCATCTGTAAATGTTAACGTAATATCACTGCCTACAATGTTTCCAACTGTATCTTTCAAAACGGTTGGAGGAGTTTTAATCCAACATAAATAGTAAGTTGCATTATCTGTTAATCTACCATTTTTTGAAAAATCAGCAATCTTATCACTTGAGTTTTCACGGTCCAAATAGAGTTTATCGCTTAGCGATAAAAGTCCATTTGTTACATGAGAACCAGCTGTTTGCATATTAGGTGAAGTAGCTTTACCATTGATTAATACATCAGCCAAGTATAAATCATTTGAATTCTTTAACGTTCCGCCGTTTAAGTCAATATGACTTCTATAACCAAGTTTAATATCAGGAATCTCAATCGTTTCACCAGTCGTTGCTGTGACTGTTAGCTTATAACCTTTGATGTTTCCTGCATTTGTTAAACTTGGCGCTGCACTAAAGGCAAACGTTTCATTTGGATGTGCTTCTGAATAGCTTTCCGTCGCAGTCGTAAATGAAAGCGTTCCAATTCTATCGTTAGTTGACATGTCATATGTGCTTGGATCTAACGTATACGTTGTAGGTGTAGTCTCTGTTGTTCCATCACTCTTGATTTTATAGTAAGTTGCATCGATTTTGGCAATTTTATCCTTACTTGTTAACCAAGGGATATTCGTTGAATAATCTGGAATATTGATTTTAAGATCTCCTTCACCAAGAACCCAACCAATTCCGCTTACTCCACTTGTTCCATCGAACTTAAGACCATTTGGTTTCGATATGTCAACAGGGGAATAGTTTTGTGTGTAACCCATTTGCCATTTAGCATAGACGGTTTTATCTGCATTTAGGGTACCTGTATCCCACTGACTTGTACCTGCTGGATCGTTAAACCAACCGATAAATTTATATCCAGGCCTAGTTGTACTAGGATTGATAATATTTCCAACACTATTGGAAATATATTGATCTCCGATTTTGGTTCTATCTGGTGAGGATCCAACCGCTACTGGGGCAACAGGTGCACCACCTTGACTATCAAAAGTAATGCCATATCCAACTGCTTGTTGAGCAAGACCAATTGAATCAAGACCTATCGTTTTAAGCGGGTAAATCGTACCATCAGCACCCGTTGAACTAATATCAAACTTGTACAACTGAGGTAACCAGTTGGTTCCACCTGGATTGATTGGCGATGTCCGATCGACAGGTGATGCATTCGTCTTAAATAAATCAGCCTTAAAGGTAATTTGCCCCGGTACGCTTATATCGTAAAATTTGTTGCCACTACCGTCTGTCAAATCTGTGATATCCAGAACAGTTGAGTTTAATGTTTTCACCTTGATATTATCAATTCCTTGACGCCAATTCGCATCATCTGTAAAGGTAAAGGTTAAATCCTTTCCTACATGTGCTTTTGATGGGTCGGTTACTAATGGAATCGTAGGCGTCGGAATTGGTACATCTGAAACCGTAAAGCTAGTAGTTACATCTTGATAGTCAGCAGCCTTAATTGTAACCGTGTGATTTGCTGCCGTCGTGAATAAAGAACCAGGCAAGATAATTTGAGAAGGCATCGTCTGTGTTTCGCCATTTTGGTTACGATACGTATAGCCTTCTTTAATATTTACTGCACTTGTTACATCGGTTGAACCGAGCATAACTTTTGTAATCGCTTTTCTCCATACCACATCATCTACGAACACATCGCTTAATGGGATGATGGAAATGGACGCACCATTTTGTAATTCTTCTAATTTTGGAATAGTCTTTCCTAACGTTTTTTGTTTTGGTCCTGCAAAATTTAGCTTTTGCATGACTTGTTGCAGTGTGTCTCCCGCGTTTAACGTGATGGATCCGCCATACTGAGTCGTAAAGGTAATATCTTTATCCACCGTCAGTTGGGCAGCCGGAACGGTAATTCCTGCATCGATCGCACTTTGATTTTGTTTACCAAAGTTTTTGAAGATGAAATAGAAGTCATTATAATCAATTCCATAACCTATCGTTCCTGGCTTAATCCAATAAATATCCGCATTTCTGTTGCTGTTAAGGAATGCCGTTTTGTTGGCTAACGTATTTGCTGGATTACTAGGTGTATTTAGGTTCTTATATTGATAATAGACATTGATTTCATCCGTCAAATCCTTCATGTCGATGACGTTATCCCCATTGACATCTCCACCTAAAAGAATCGGGAAAAGACCTCGAAGATCTTTTACTGTTCCTGATTGATATCCAAATTTATTTTCACCAATGATTGGTGTTTGTTCATATCCCTTGAAATGCCCTGGTACACTCGCTTCGACGGAATACGGCGAATCACTTACATCCATGGTAACGGCATAATACGGGTTGATAAACGCATAAGCCATTGTGTTATTTGGAGTTGTAGGATTATCCGTTTCAAAAGTTTTACCCTTATCATCTTTAACCGTTACCTTGGCTCCTGAATCTACTGTAAATTGAGGATAGTTATTGTTTACGTTGTTTCTTGCGAAAGCTTCTGCCGCCAATTGACCTCTAAGCATGGATGTTGACTGTCGCACAAAAGGTACATTTGTTGGGAACCATGCCACTTTGGTATCTGCACCTGACAAGGTTAAAGTCGGCGCTTCTAATAACGGAAATTCAAATGGTCCAACAACCGGATCGATGTTTGTATAGGTCACATCTGCTTCTATAATATTCATATCATGGTCAAGTGCACCATTTGACCCAATTCCAGATATCGTAACATCCGTGTTTTTACCTTTTCCATAGACTGGATGTTTATATGGCTCACCTACAGTTAGTACCGTAGAAGGGTCGATCCCTTTGCCGATGAGATAGTTTTTATACTCATCTGTCAATCTGATATTGCTAAATGCGTAAACACCCGCATCATTGAGAATAATTTTACCGCCTGTCATTCCTTTTCCATATTTCGTAGCGATTGTCGTCTTGAACGGTTTATTCGCGTCGACTACAACCTTATCTTCATTGCCTTGACCTGCATCTACACCTCCAGAAGAGGTAAGTGTTACATATGGATTACCTTTTTTGATAAAATAATATTCCTGTCTAGTTGTAGATGGATCTCCTGTCCCAGAATAGTCATATGGATAGATCCAAAAATAGCTGCCAAATTTTGAAGTTAAGTCCTCAGGAGTAACTCCAAAGTGGAAACGGCCTTTCGTATCTGTATCGAAGAGTACAGTTGGGAAATAACTATCTTGGTAGCCCACAACCCCGTTCAATGCTTGATCGACAGGCACAGGCGTTCTACCATCTTTAGGGCTTGGCACCGAAGTCTCGCCATTATCTTTCATGACATCGACGTTAGAATCATAGACAGAACCATAAAATCCTTTAATCTCTTGACCAGGTTGGTAGCCTGTAGGGTCGATTTCATAAATTCCTGGCTTTGAATCATTGTCCATTGAAATCGTTGGCGGTGTACTGTCTACATAGACTGTATCTTCTGCTGTGTAGCGTTTTCCAGCTGCATCAGTCATAATCATTTCAACAGAATAAGCACCTTCTTTTATCACTTCGGGCTCTGTTGCTATTCCAGATTGATCTAATGAACCCTCATATGGCTTTGTAAATGGAAGATATAGTCCATTATAAAGCGTTAAAATAGGACCGTATTGGACACCTGGTGAAATCCCACTAGCACTACCTAAAGTATTTGCTACTCCTAAATAATTTCCATTCTTATCTTTTAATACAATATAGAAGTTTTCCATTGCACTGTTAATCGAGAAGTTATAGGCAGATGTTCCACCTGGCATGGTCATTGCCTTGATAGCCACTTTAAAAGAATTAATTCCTTTTTCCGCAACGGTAATAGTGAACGGAATACGATAAGACTCCGATGAATCCGCCGCATTTACAAGATAAATATAACCCTCGTAAGTGCCCTCTAATGCGTTTGACGGAACCGTAATTTTTGCTGTTGCTTTAACAGTACTGCCACCGTCAACATTAATGGATGTCACGTTTTTACCAGCGGCAGAAAAATCGATTTTGACATCATTTCCTGTGCCAGGACCTACTTTATTGGATCCAGCAAATTTTGTAGAAATAAATTGAGTACTTACATTAAATGTTTTACTGCTAGCTCCTTGGTTGGTTACGTTAAAGTCTTTTGATGAAATTACATCATCAGAGCCGTTCGTTGCGCCTTCTCCTCTGCCTTTAAAGCCAAAGAACATGCTTCCTGTAAGATTATCAACTTGACTCAACTCTGAATCTGAATCAAGGGTATATGCTTTATCTACTATTTGGATTTTTACATCCTCTTTAATCGCACGTGCAGGATCAACACGTCCAGCCCCGACTTGGTATACGCTATAAGTCTTTGAATCTGTGTTAATATCCTTTGCTGTATTCATTAATGCCGACTTGACATCTGCCGGAGTATATTCAGGATTTTCAGCTAAAATCAATGCTGAAATACCTGCAACGTGAGGCGTTGCCATTGAAGTCCCTGACATTAATTGATAAGCATACTTATAATCTCTATTTTCTACGCTTACACCGTCTTGTGGCTCCCAAACGTCATATGGAACGGTGGACGAAATGTCAACACCAGGAGCTACAACATCTGGCTTGATTGACCAATCTTTTACCGGTCCCGTTGAGCTAAAGCCTGCCAACTCGTCGCCTTTCTTTGCAATAGGAGTATCAAGTGTAATTGGGAACGTAATCGTTGCTGATTTAGGATTCTTATAAATGGCATCAGATAGAGCTTGTCCCTGCGCTTGAGTCAATGAAACAGAATAAACATTATCCATGCTAACTCCCAAGAAACTTGTTATATAACCTTGGTTATCTGCATCGTCAGTATTGTTCCATATAATCATACCTGCTACGCCGGCTTTTTTAGCATTTGCCATTTTTGTCTGTAAAAAATCTCCGCCACGTTTCACAAGAGCAATTTTACCCGACATATCTAATCCATTGTAATCTGCCGCACTACCTAAACCGACATCAACAATTGGAAAGGTTTGTCCTTTAAATGCATCGTCTGCTTGTGCGAAGTTTTTACCAAACAAACGAGCTTGATAGGAAGCTGAACCATTCTTAAGGGTCATCACTGGAATGTCTCCCGGAATCGTACTTGCACCAACCGTTATGGCTAGTGCTGAAGTTCCTGGAGAACCTACAGTAGCTGCACCCGGACCACTATTACCTGCTGCAACATCACACACAACACCGGCTAAAGTAGCGTTGTTAATAGCGATACTGGTTGGGTAAAGCGGATCATTAATCGTTGCACCAAGCGAAAGATTGATGACATCCATATCATCCTTAACTGCTTGATCAATACCTTTCAAAACTGAGTCTGATGTGCCACGTCCACCTGGTCCTAGTACACGATAACCATAAAGGTCCACATCTGGCGCTACACCATTTGCTGAATATACGTCGTTATTATTTGTCGTATTCGCAGCAATTGTCCCTGAAACGTGAGTTCCATGAGATGTAATATACTGCTTATAATCTGCAGGAGGTGGTCCAACAATTGCATCTGGATTCGCCTTCGCAGCTACCCAATCATCATAAATGGTTTCCATTGGATCATGGTCATCCACATAAATGACATTTCCATTTGCATCGAATCCTGTATTATTGACCAAATCATGTCCACCTTTATATACAGCCTTCAAATCAGGGTGATTGTAGTCAATACCAGTATCCAATACACCAACCTTAACTTTTTGGCCTGCGCGAGGACCCGATTTAATAATACCTGTATGGCCTTCAGCTTGAAGTTTATCTAATCCCAATAAAGAAAGCCCTGTCGTAGGCTTGCCTACAGATTCACTTGTCACTGAAGCTTTTGTAGTTGATCCTTCAGCAGCCGTATATTCTACTTGAGACCAAACAGAAGCAACTTCTGGATTTTTGGCAATATTTTCAACTGATTTTGCAGGTAGTGATAAAGCTACTCCATTAAATGCTTCTGAATATTCTCGCGTAATACTCATAGCCGTTTTAACAGATTTCCCGCCAATTATTTGCGTTTTAGGCTGCGTATTCACAAAGCTTTTAAATTTAGCATGAGAATCTTTAACCTTTTTTTGTGCGTCGGAATATTCGCTGGCAAAAGCTTTACTATTTACAGTTGCTCCACCTTTAGCTAACGATTGCTTAATGATTTGTATCTTAGCTGGGTCTTCTTTAAATTGAACAATCACGTTAATATTTTTTAAACTACGTAAATCTTTTTGGTCCACATGGATTTTTTGAGCGTTATCTGCTCCAGTGAGCTTATTAATGTTTGCCTTTTGCTCAGGAGTAAGCCCGTCAAGAATACGGTTTACTTCTTTTGCATTAAAGGTTTCACTGGATAAAATTTGCTGATTTGGTTTAGTTTCAGCATGTACATGTGTTAAAGCCTGAGGTAATGCAATGTTTAATAGCATTGAACTTAACGCAAACAACAAAAATACTTTCTTTGCTTGTCTCTTACTAAACTTTTTTCTGTACTTCATATTTCTCCCCCCCAGAAATGGAGCATCTTGAGATAATAACATACCACCAGCTAGCGCTCCTGTAAGAATCTTACTGATTTTTTCCCCTTCATACCTCCCCTTGTCTAATATAATTGTTTTTTTCTCTCCTAAACTATTGTTTTTTACAAACAAGTCATTTAAAAAAGAATTCATGAAACTAGTAAACTACGATTCAATCCTTATCATCCCACATTCCTACTTTTCTGAAAATTAAACAATAGAAGTAACTTTTGTAGCAATTGGTACTACACCTACATAAAACAAAAGTACTATTCCGATCATTATTATTAAAGTGGAATAAAAAGGTACAGGGTGTTTATGGCATCATAAAAATGTAGGTTATGGGGTACGACCGCGGTTGTACCCCAAGTATACGCTTGCTTTACAAGATAAATATCGCTGATAAATAAAATTAAGAAAACAGGGTCATAGAGTAAAGCTCTGTTTTCTTTACTCTTGACTTTCTGAACAATATAAAGGAACAAAACAAAAGACTACCTGAAAAGGTACTGCACCCCAAAAGTTAGAGTGAAATCTGACTTTGGGGTGTTTTTTTTTATGGCTAAGTATAGTGATGAATTGAAACTTATGGTTGTAAGAGAGTATCAAGAAGGAAAACTTGGACACAAGCTTTTAGCTAAGAAACATGGTATAAAGTCATATTCACAAGTTCAGAGATGGATAGATATATACGAGAAGTTTGGAGCAAAGGGATTAACAAAAAAGCAGCATAGAGAAACTTATTCTGTTCAATTCAAACTTGATGTATTAAGCTTTATGAAAAGAACAGGTTCTTTAGAAACGGAAACAGCTCTTCAATTCGGGTTAACAAATCCTCCTATGATCGCTTCTTGGAAAAAAGCTTTTCTGGAGGGTGGTGCTGAATTTCTGGAAAGACCAAAAGGACGGCCACCTATGTCTGATAAGACTAAGAAAAGACAGAACAAACCAACAGAAGAAACGAAAATGACTTATGAACAAAAGTTGGAAAGAGAAAATGAACTTCTTCGTTTAGAGGTAGAATACTTAAAAAAGTTGCGGGCTTTTCAGATGGATCCGGAAGGCTATCTCGAAAAGCACAAGCAGCGCTATCATTCGAACTCAAAGAAAAATTCCAATTAAAAGATGTTTTACAAATAGTTGGTATTCCAGAATCTACTTTTCACTATCACATAAAAATGATGAAGAAGAAGAATCCTGATGAAGAACTAGAAGCATGCATTCAATTAATTTTTGAAGAAAACCACGGCAATTATGGTTATCGTCGTGTCCATTTGGAATTAGGAAACCGAGGTTTAAAGGTAAATCATAAAAAGGTTCAACGTATAATGAAGAAACTTGGACTCAAAGATGAAAAGTTCAGGCGAAAATCACGCAAATATAGTTCATATAAAGGAACGGTTGGAGCAATTGCGAAGAATCGTATTAATCGTCGTTTTCACACAAATGTAAGCCATCAAAAATTAACAACAGATATCACAGAATTTAAGTGTTTAGATAGTGTGAAATTGTATCTAAATCCAATCATGGATATGTTTAATGGTGAAATTCTTTCGTATGGGATTAGTATGCGCCCAAGCTTAGAACTTGCGTTAAAACCTCTCGAGGAAGCCCTTGAAATCGTAAAAGACTCAAAATACAGGACAACTATACATTCTGATCAGGGTTGGCACTATCAACATATAAAATGGGTAAAGACACTGAGAGAAAACAAGGTATTTCAGAGTATGTCGAGAAAAGGAAACTGTATTGATAATTCGCCTATGGAGAACTTTTTTGGCCTGTTGAAACAAGAGATGTATCACGGTGAGGTCCGCTTGTTCATTTGAAGATTTAAAAAAGAAGATTGAAGAATATATTATTTATTATAATAACAAACGTATAAAGCAGAAATTGGCAGGCATGAGTCCGGTTCAATACCGTATCCACACCAGCCAATTAGCAGCATAATATAAAACTTTAACTTTTGGGGGTCACATCAAAAAGTAGCCTTTTATATAAAAAGTAGCCACTAGCTTGATGCATGTGACGGGATTCCATATATATCTTTTATTCTATATGGTCTACGACAAAAGACTATTACAATTACAACATTTGATGAGCAGGCAAATGAAGAATCAAATATTATACTAGTATTGTGCGCTGCCATATAAGGTTAGCGACAGCCGGTGTTTGGCTAGTGGATCATTTTTCCATTTTGCCAGTGCCGGTTTTTTGTTAGTAAACGTCAAGTAAATCTAAAATATACGACAAAAGTTGTTTATTTTGGAGTTACGTTTTGTTTGTTTCACTTTTTTTCGGTACTCTGCATCTAGACGGTAAATCCGTTGACTCGACCGGAACTCGGACTGCAAATATACATCCTGTTAATCCGATCATCTTACCTGGTCAGCCGCAATCAATAGGTTTATGGGTCAAGGGAAACGGCAAAGGTGAATGGATGTCATTTACAACACGGGGTGCTGATGGAAGCACTCATTATCTTTACGGACCTTACGTGACCTGGACAGGATGGAAAAAAATTGAGATTCCTGTACCGTCAGGAGTTACGTTTCCGCTTGAGTTAAGAACGATTGGAGCCATTGAAACAAGTAATACAGACCAATACACAGATGAACTTGTATATGATGATTTGATTGTAAAGATAAGCCCGACCGTTGAGGTACCAGTCGTGCCGGAAAAAGCGGATTCTCTTATCATGCAAAATGCTGATATTGGAAAAGAGCGTTGGAAGTTCGCCGTAATGTCTGACAGTCAATTTGGCGGAAGTTCTCCAAATAGCCAGCAATGTTCGGAGTCGACCCAACACCTATTCCGTCAAAAGCGAATGGACCAGAAAAATCTAGCGAACAGAGTCCAATTAATGACACAGAATGGATACGAGCAGAAGTAAACCCTCTCCTTGAAGAAGTGACAATGGATGCTCCGCAATCCGTTGCCATTGATAAAACAGTTGAAATCAAAGCAACCGGACATCAAGCCGGAAATTTAAACTTCCCACTGCTATACCCAGCAAGCGTCAATTGGAGTGGTAGTGAAAATGTCTTTATCGGAACAGGTGAAGCTTTAAATAAAGCCAAACAATCAAACAAATACAATGCTGTTTTCGATACGGCAACTGGAACACTTACTGGATTGCAAAAAGGAGAAATCACATTAAAGGCAGAATCAAATGGTGTCATAGCTGAGGAAAATATGACGATCTCTTAGTTTTTGGTGCTAGTCACCGACCTAATTTTTATGTTTCACAACAGGAAAAGAAGTAGCACTCTAACCTAAGGGAAGAGTGTTACTTCTTTTTAGTTTCTTCAATCGTGACACCAAGCTTTTCCGCCCAAATAGAAGCATAATGAGAACGATTTTGCTGAAGCTCTTTCACTTCTGCCCCCGTTATTTTGAAAATTCACCTGGGTGAGGAGTCAGAATAACAGGTGCCTGTCTTTCATCATACGTACGCTGAGATAGCGCTCCTGCATCAATTATGACAGGACATTCCGATTTCAGCAGCTGCTGGATGGCCTTTTCCGTTTTTTCATTTGGTTCTAAACCAGAATGACTTATGGGTGGCCTCTTTTGTATCTGTTTTACAAAAAATTAAAAAGAATCAATATGTACTTTTTTGTAGTTTCATTTAGGTCTTGTAGCTCTTATTTCCCCACTTTCACCTAGCTCACGAGAAAACTCTTCATCCACACGATCCGGTTCTATTTTTAAGTTTTTGGGAGTTTGAGGTAATGAATTTTTACTGCTTGATGGTTTTTGATTGTTTGATCTTCCCATAATATTGCCTCCTAACGAAATTTTAATCTTTATTAGTATGGCTAAGAATCACATTTATATATCTTTAGATTTTTATCTTAAAAACAGTTTTTTGGGACTCTCCTTTCTTATTGAGCTAGCGTACCAGTTAGTTTAAGTGAAACTGTTCACAATTATTCGGTACATAATGGAATGGCTTTATAACCTTACAGGCTAGACAAAATTTAAATAAAAAGAACTTGGAGATTTTCCAAGTTCTCTATCGTTCGTTGTATAAGTTAGTGCAGGATAAGTTCAAGAAGATTTCATAGGATCACTCCTGAAAAATCCCCTCTCAGCACTTCCTTCTCATTTTGATTTTTGCATAAAAAGGAGGCAGTAATATGTGTTCGATTATTTTGCTTTTCGAATTGCTCAATTGTTACTTCACAAATTATTGTATCACCAGTAAATACTGGTCTTAAAAACTCAAAATTCATTGTACGAGCGAGTACATTGTTATCGCCACCTATTTTTGTCGGCAATGTAGCGGTTAGTAATCCCTGTATTACAAGTCTTCCCCGTTCATCAGGAGTAACATGGTGAGAGCCTTCATCACCTGAAATCTTGATGAACAATGCCACATCTTCTGCTGTGAAAGTGCGTTCAAATGTAATAATATCACCTATTTTTAAAGACAATTTTATCCCCCCCTATATTTTATTTTAAATCCATTTAAAACTTAGTAGTAAAAATCCCGCCTCAATTTAAATGCGACATCTATTCATATGCTGTTGTTCCATATACGCTTTTAAAATGTTTATTTAAATGAGTTAAATCAACAAAACCACATTCAGCTACTGCTGAATAAATATCTCCATTTTTCTCTAACAACTTCTTTGCACGTTCTATCTTGCAGTTAAGAAAGTATTGGTATGGGGAAATTCCAGTATGAGCCTTGAATAATCTGATAAACTGAAATTTTGATAAATGAAGCTCTTTGCATCTCTCGTCAAGTTTCATTACATTTTCTAAATTGGTATGAAGCATATCCTTTGCTTTTCTAATTAGAGCGTCATCTTTTTTATAGTCTGTAGAAAGATTGGAATGCATAAGGCTGTCTGCGAGTGATAACAGTAATTCACTGCACAACGCTTCATCTTTTCCGCCTAAAATTGCATTCGAAAGACTTAATATTCTTTATTCAAGTCTATAATCATACACAATAGGGGTGGAAAAACGCACTATATCCTTTTTCTCCATAACCTCTAAAAGAAGTTGTGGCTCAATATATAACATAATCAAGCCCTGCTAAATGTATATTCCATTGCCTTTTGTCCCCAAATTATGCACTGTGGATAATATGACGATATTAGTAGGTACTGATGTAAAAGTAATACTAAAACAGTAAATTAAAAAAGATGTAATATTCATGAGGAAAACTCCTTTCAAGGTATTCTCATAAATTGTACATCTTAAGATTACATGGCATATAGTATATTATTGCAGGATTATATAAAGCTTCTCCTATTGTTATCAGGCGGGATTCAACAGTTTTCCATTCACTTCCCCCTCCTTTTAGTTATGTGAGAAAATCTTGAGGTTTCCAATCTTTCGGCTTAATGTTCTTACTAATCCATTTCTTTTGTGGTGATTGGTATGGGGTTGTGGCGATTAAATAATTATTGTGCCAAATTGCTGCTCTGGAACGAATCATTTCATCGAGCAAGATTTGAATAAATTCTTCAGGCTGAAGCTGGAAAGAGTAGCGTGCAAAATCTTGGAACCAGCCACACGTTAGTAGGTAGTTATCGATTTCTTCTTTTGCCAATCCGTTTTTAATGATTAATGTGAATGAAAAAATCCTCTTGCAGGCATGCCATGAAACTTTTTCTGGCATCTTGAGCCACTTTTCAAACCGCTCCCTTGCTGCATCAATGGCAGCCAGAGGATTCTCCATTTGAGGTCCATGTCCTGAATATGCCTGTTTAATCCGGAGCATGGACAATCGATCCAAACTTTCTATAGATCGTTGGATAGATGTAACACCCTCTCGAAAGATGTTTAACCATCCGATATCATTTTTGTGAAAGAGATCCCCGCAAATTAATATCTCATCTTCTGGTTCATATAAAGAAATATGCCCTAATGTATGCCCCGGTGTGTACAAGACTTTCAAGGTTCTACTTCCTGTACTAATTTCATCGTTATCTGAGAGCATTGTATCCACTCGATAAGGGTCTACTGGCTGATCTAACCATTCTGCACTACAGGCTTCAGGGTCACAAGAATTAATTAAATCGGCTTCCCATTTATGAGCAGCAATCGTAACCCCATAATTTTTTTGAAAATGAAAATTGCCTCCTACATGGTCACTATGATAGTGCGTGTTCACAATAAGGTGTAATTCTTCTGGTGAAACTCCTACATCTAGAATTAATTGCTCTGTATCTTTCGCATCACTCCCAAAACCAGTATCAATAAGGATCGGTAGCTGAGCCTTAATAAGGATCATGTTTGCACTTGGAAATTTTCTTTCAAAGAAAATAATACTGGATTTTTTCATAAGCTCTACCTCCTTAAATTCAAAGACTAAACAATTATGATCGAACGTTCGATCAATTTTTTTATTTATTTTTTACCTCAGTCGTTTTGCGGCTAAGATGGACACCACACACAGTCTGGAGTAACTCGAACAGCAAGATCGGGTAAATTAAACAATTCGGCAACTAGATTCAACAATCCTACTTAAACTAACATGTTAAGTTAGTTTAAGTAAAAACCTTCACAAATTCCACGATGTAATTTTTCATAAAAATCCAATTTCATTAAAATAGTTCCTCAAAGTCCTTTAACTAAAGAAGATAAAAAATTGAATCCTCCACATTCCTGCCCTTTACTTCAATAAAAAGAGGCGACACTTTTATATTATGTGTTCTTAACCTTTCACAGAGCCGGCAAGCAATCCTTTAACACTATAGTTTAAGGGAATCCAGCTCCTAACCCTTGTTCACAAGCCATTTAACAAATTTAATTGCTGTTTCTTTATTTTCTGAATTTGTGAGAATGCCGATTATTTTATTTTCCGTTATAAATCCTGCATTTGAAAGTAAAAGGTTGTCAGTAAAATCAATACCAATAATGGAATTTTCCCTATTTAGGCTTACTGTATCAATCTCTTTATTATTTAACAAATTAGAGATTTCTTTGTTATTATCCATTCTAAAAAAAGCATCCTGCTGTGCCATTAAAAGAAAATCATTCTTATCCAGCACTACAATATCAATGTCTTTAGCTCCTATTTGTGTAAGAAGCTTTTGATATATTGAATTGTTAGAAGATGACGTGAGACTTCCGTTCATTGGCCATATGTTCAGCTTAATTTCTGATTTTGACTGACCCTCTAATACCGCAGAAGTAGCCTTATCTTGAAGAGCTTGCTGCTCTTTTATATCTATTGTATTTCCGATGACAGCTACATTTAAGGCTGATGGCTTTTCTCCCTCATTAAAAAAGATGAGAGGTATTATAGCCATTAAAATAAAGAGCCCGTATATAATATGAATTTTATAGTGGTACCAAATATTATCTAGTTTTTTTATTAGTTCTTCGATGGTCATAGTATCACCTTTCTTAACAAGATTGGATGGGAGCAATGTTAGATTCATATAACCCTCTAAAGAACATTTAGCTTTTATTTCAAATTAATAGAAATCAACAGATCTTCCTATATTAAATGAATCTCCCCTTTCGGTTAGGGTTTCACCTGCATTTTAATAAACATTCGTTTATTATACTTCTGCTTAAAATTAATCAATAAAGATAATTCATAATGTTATATACGATTTCAGAATCAGATGAATGCTGAGTATGTCTACTTCATTTTCTTGTCTTATTTCAAAGTATTCGAAATCCAATTGTAAATCTCTTACATTGTCGTGGAATTTAACTTTTAGAGTTGGTTCTATATAACAAAAACCGCCCCACGGACTGAATTCTTCTCGTTCCCTCTTCACTTCAGGGTCGAAGGAAGAATGAGCATATGTCTTTAGTAAAAATTCACAATCTTCACTTCTTATTTTTTCCCCAATACAGGTGATGTAGCCTTTTTTTCGATTTAACCCAAATAGATAGGAAGAAGATCTCGTTTTCAAATGAAATATTTTGGCACTTTCCTCATACCTAATTGTCATTCTTTCCAACACCTTATTAATTGTTATTGTAAATAATTGTCCTAAATATTTTTGCTGCATCTGGATATGTCAAAAAATTAAATGACATGCATATAGCCCCCTGGTAGACGTACTGATAGTAAAGGCTCCCCGCCTTGCCAAGCAAAGGATGCAACTTCACTGGAAAGGGCCGTGTATTCTTTGATAAATTTTTCAAGAACGGCCGAATCAATTTTGTCTATTTTTCCCGGCTGCCCGCCGTAGCTGCTATAATAACAATAGTCGCATGCGAGATTACAAGCCTCAGAAACAGTTTTCCACATTACGCCGATCTGGCCATGCTTCTCGGAAGTTAAACATCCCTGCACCATTTTCAATCTTCTCCTTTAAAAAAATGAAGATGTAACCACCCATGTATAGATGGGTGGTTGGTATAAGTTAGTTTTTAAAAAAACTCATAGACAAAATTCTATGAGTTTAAAAGATGATATGAGCGACAGAAATTTCCTCGTACCTTACATTTCCCTAAGTAATTAAATCATCACCCTTTGTAAGAAATGCTGCCCCATGTAACAGATACAAAAGTCTTTGTATTATCACTTAATTTTACTTCAAGCATGCTTGGGAGTATTGGTGTTTTACCAATTACTGTACTTACTTTTACTTCAGGAATTTCAGTGGATTGTAGCCCTTGGATCTGTAACTATAACAATAGCCTGAGCTTTTATTTTAGTTCCTGTTACCCTACCCTTTACGCTGAATGATCCAACATTCTTATAGCTATCTTCAGCTATTTCATCCCAAGTTACAGGTACATTTATAACTGTACCATTTGATGTGATCATCTTCGCAGTTTCTGGCATAACAGGTGCAGTTCCTACTGTAGTGTAAACATTCATCACTTTTGCATCTACTATATCAACTTCTTCACTAGCCGTTACAGTTACAGTAGCTGTAATAGCTGCAGCTTCAACACCATTAATGTGTCCTACTACTTCAAATGATCCTTCTTCAGCATATTTTGAAGGGGCAATTGCTGGCCATTGAACTGGCAATTCCATTTCTGTGTTATTGCTCAATGTTGCCTTTACTGTTGAAGGCATTTCCGGGTGCATTCCCACTGATGTGCTGACCTCAACGGTATCTGGTCCAGTTATGGATGGAGCTTCTTGAGCAATTCTCATCTCAGCTACAGAAGCATATCGGTTGATTCCTTCTAATGCAGTTAACTTAACGTGAGTAATAGGCTTTGAACTGTCAATAGCTACTTGTTTTGTAGCAACTGTTCTTTCCCATGTTCCACTTGAAACAACTTTAGCAAAGTCTTCAGCATCTGCATACTTAACATATAGGTCATATTTTGTAATGAAGCCATTACCACTTGCTTCTCCTCTACTATTAGTCTCCTGTCTTGGCGTTACATCTAATCTGTTTACATTGTAAGCTTTACCTAAATCAAGAGTAATAGATTGTGGTAATGTATCGCTTCCATCCCAAGCTGTGTGCCACAATGAACCTGTGTTTCCATCAAGAACATTTTCAGGGTTATCACCTTCTTGATAACCAGTTGCACTTGCTTTGATACCATCTACAGGAATAACAGATAAGTCAACAGGTGTAATTGGCAGCGGTTCAATTGTAGCATCCTTTGCTTCCTTAACCACTAGATTATCAAGGATAAAGTCTCCTGCTGAACTTCCGGCCGTATTTCTTGCTCCGATCCAGAAATCTTCCGTACTTGCTGTAAATTTAACAGTGAACTGTGTAGGAACGGTTGCCTGTGGCATTGGTACATTCATCACTTCCTTAGTACCCTTACCAACAACGAAATTAATCTTCTTATCAAACTGACTTTCATATTTGAATGATACTTCGTAAGTTGTTCCTTTATCGAATCTTAAAGTCTGCGGTAATGTTCTCATAATGAGACCGCTACCAGTTTTATGGGACTTAATGGACCATTTGCCATTTAATACGTCATCAACTGCTTTTCCATTCCAACCTTTTTGAGTGTATGGAGCGTGTAATTCTGATAAATGAGTACGTGGATCACTTACTCCGTCAGCATCTGCTATAACAAATGGAGTCAAACCTTGGTCAACATTTTCAAAATCTTCAGCTAATACTACATCTGAAGATTTTGGAACAACTCTCTTTGTAGGTACAGAGCGTACATCGTCAAATGTTACAGTCGCTGTCCCTGGAGCTACTTGCAAGTATAATTTTGCAGTTTCCTGTCCTTCTGCTACATCAAATACTACTCTCATTCTCTGCATATTTGTGCTGTGCTTTGAGTCAGCTGAGATATAGTTTTTAAGCGGTGAACTTTCAGTATAGTTAGTTATGTTTGCTCCGCCGAAATTTTTAACACCAATAGTCGTTTTACGTTTTGCATTTCCTGCAGTGTTTGGATCGCTAGCATTTGTACGGTTTGGTGTATTGCCAACCTGAACATATATTGAAGCTGAGTATGTTCCTGGCTTCAATCCTGATAATTTAGTTTCTAATACAGTCTCTTCATTGTTTTCTTTTACTACTAATTCATATTGTCCACGATTGTTACGTTCTACTGTTGCAGCACCGCTCTTTACTTTCCAGTGATCTAATGTTCCGCTGTTGAAGCTTGGATCCTTTGTAGGCATTCCAAATCCCCACTCCATATCTTCAGCAGTTACAGAAACATCACCTTTGTATACAACGTAAGCTTGTTTTGGTTCTGCATCAATCGTGATTTTGCCATCAACTACGTTTAATACTTTTTCATCTTTCTTACCGGTATCTGTTAATGTGTATAACTTAACTGTTGATACATTGTTCCAGCTATTTGGAAGTTCCCAAGTAGATGATCCGCCAACTTCATTATAGTGATATAGTTTTTCTTCAGCACCAGCCAATTCGCTTTCTGTAATATCGGCATTGGGCGACCATGGTAACAAATATTGGAGGTTATTGAATCTTACATCATCATAAACGTTACCATTACTTGTTCCTTGTTGTATTGTTACATCTTCTTCAAGAAGTTTCTTTCCATCTTTTGTGAATACTCTTTTTCCGTCTTCTGTCCTTTCAGCGACAACATTTCCTTCAAATTCAGCTCGTCCCACATTATTGGTTACATCGTACTTCGTCATTGGGAAGCTTTGCAGATATTTGGTTGGTAGATTTGTTTTGAATACAACATCGATCATTTCATCATAATTTACTCTACCCTGCCATCCTTCAGCATCATTTGCCTCAGTACCACCGAGGATTGGGTGACGAGCTATCCAAGTATCCTTCTGGTTATTTCTTACAAATCTTGCGATGTCACTGCTGTAGCCCTTTATGTTTTTTCCACCGTAATCATAGTCAACTGACCAGTGATTCCAAACGGCTTCATCTTCTAATACATTTGGAAACTCAGTAGTAAGGGTCCATCCCAAAGAATTCACTTCTCTTGCAAATCTTCTTCCATTAAAGCCCTGTTCATACCATGCATCAGCATAAATAAAGTCAAGTGTTGGTGCATCGTCCTTTAACATCTGTAAACGGTTCATTCTGTTGCCAGTATAAACTTCTCTACGGTATGTTGGGTCATCAAAGTCATATGATTGGTCAAGCCAGTCCCAACCGCCTTTGTTGAGATTAACTAATTGATCATCAAAAGCCTTTGCTTCTGGGTGAGCGCCTGTACCACTAATATGTACACCCATGAAAGCATTATAGCTCTGTGCTTCTCTTACAAGTGTATCCATATCCTTCTGTCCGCCCTGACGTACACCTATATGTCCGCCATAATCCGGATGTGCCGAGTCATGACCTTCTGCTTGGTAACCCTTTAGTTCCACAAACTGTCCAAGCCCGTCAGTTGATAAATATATTTTTTTTGTTTCATCTAATGTTTTTAAGAATGGGTTTGTTGCCTGGCTACCAAAGTTCATTGGTATACGGTGAACAACAAGTTCGGACATTCTGTCGCTGCCAACAGGATTGTTCATAATATTACGGTATGCAATAGCTGCATCCTGCCAGTCCATTTGATAATCACCATTTGCATCTTCTGTGATCACTACTTTAGCGTGTGGTAATGGCTCCGTTATATCATCAGGCATTTCATTTCCACGATATACCCATGAAGCACTCCACAAAGCTGTACGAGAGTAACCCGTTTTCTCTGTAGTCTGCTTAACAATACGGTGGTTGTCATTGTCTGCATCTTTATTTGAATCACCAAATGCATTTGACCAAACACCTGCTGCCAATTCATCATTGTTAATGAACGCGTACATATAGTTTTTTGGTGTAAGATCTACCGTAGGAGTACCTGATACAGGTTGATACACATCACCTTTTTTATAAACAGCGTTTTCCATTCTGGAACCGGCAAATTCTGCGCCCGCTTCTGTACTTCTTACAGATGCCAAGCTATGGTTTGGAATTTCAATGGTGTGTATTCTTGTTGTACCATTTTCTTCTACTTTTGTTACTTCAAAATCAAGTGTATTCTCTTCTACTGTTATGGATAGAAATATTACTACATTTAACTCATCAACGGTTAGAACATAGTCAGCTTTATTATCTGCTGCTTCTGTGTAGGTTACTTTCGGTACATAGTCTGTTCCGTTAATTCTTATTGTGTTTAATACATCTTCTGAGCCATTTAATACTTTGCTGTTTAACTCATACTTTATTACTCTTGGAAAATTCTGATCTACCTCAACTTTCATTTGATTTGATGCTATTATTCCATCATAAGCTGCAGCATCTGCAGTTCCTGAAAATGCTGGAATTGTAATGCTAATCATCTGTGCAGATGCTACCACAATTGCTAAGTTTTTAATTATCTTTGACAGTGACATGATTTACCTCCTCTAGGTTTAATCCATTACTTTTCAATTGCTTTTAATTAATCTTTAGTGCAATTGCCATTAAGTCAGCATCACCTCTTTTGTGTTCAATGAAATTACTTCAAGACCCAGTCACGAACGATAATAACGACTAATTCATTCTGGTTATTTCATTTCTTATTATCATCTCCTGGTTTTGGTATTGGTGTAGGCGCTTTGGATCGGTATTGGTTTTGGATCTGGTGATGGTGTCCAGCCACCACCCGGAGATTTAGCTTTAGTCGTCACCTCTACACTAGGACCATTCATGCTCCAGTTTCCTGCTGTATCGCCTGCTTCAACTTTAAAGGTATATTTCGTGTCAGATGACAGGCCTTTGACTTTATAGCTAGTGATATCACCTGCTAATGTAACTAGTTCACTTCCATTCTTGTAAATTTTGTAGCTTGTTACACCTGTATCATCTGCTGCTGCTGTCCAAGAAAGTGTAAGTTTAGTTCTACCAACATTTGAAGTCATTAATGCTTTATCTTCTGACCATGTTGGTGCAGTTTCGTCTGCTGGTGTTACGTCCTTATAAGTTGCTGTTACTTTAACAGCTTCATCAGGCATTACAAATGTAGTAGTTTTTGTACTTGCATCCTCGAATATTACGCTACTGTTATCCGTAATCCATTTGTCAAATTCTTGGCCTTCTGGTGCTTCATTTGCTGTTATTGCAACAGTGGCTCCTTTAGCATAATTTCCACTGCCTGAACCATTTTCTACGACTACTTCATATTCTTCTGCTGGATCTGCATTTTGGTAAATGTTAATTTCAGCGGCGGATCCGAATCCATTTTTACCAGCCAATACTTCGAATCTTAGGTAATTAGCCTGCGTAGGTCTAAATGTAACTGTTTTTGGCATGGAATCGCTTACAAATGTTCCTTTTTCCTTGACCAAGGTGTAGTTTACACCATCCATGCTTGTGTAGATGTTGTACTCGGTTACAATACCGTTATCTCCACCTGACTGTCTTGGAATATATTTAAGCTTATAAACGTCATAGGTTTCACCTAAGTTGAAATCCAATGTGTGAGGAGGCGTATTTCCACCATTCCATTTTGTATGCCATATTGTATCTATGTTTCCATCTATGACATTTGCAGCTTTATTATCTTCGGCTTGCGTTTCTTCACTTGAAGCAGTTACCGTCAAGCCACTTGAAGGAATCATTTCAGGGTCGGCTTCTGTTGTTATAGTTACACCTTCACTCCATTCACTGAAACCAGCAAAGTTCTTTGATCTAACCTGTACTGTATGAGTGGATCCAGCGAGTAACCCTGTTTCTGAAAATGGGCTTGTTGCGTTGCTTATGATCTTATTGTCAATCTTGATATCATACTGTAATGCTCCGGATACAGCATCCCATGCGATATCAATCGTTGAGCTGTTTGGTGAATCCACTTGAACATTAGCTGGAGCTTCTGCAATCTCCGGATAAACACCAGAACCAAACATAAACCAGTTTAGCTTGCATATTTCCGTATCAGCGCCGTTAAATACTAAGAATATCTTTTGCTTACCTGTAACTTCTTTTGTAAGCTCTGCTTTGGCATTTACATACTCATTCAAATCACTTGTATTTGGAATTTGTAGTATGGCTATCGTTTCAGCTGGATTTCCTTCTGCATCAGCTAGTTTAACCTCAATAGTACCGTTTGGTTTATCACTTGCTACTCTTGCGTTAAACCATTTTGCCTCTCCATTACCAAAATCAACTTGATCATAACGCAGCCAGTCGCCATTTTTGATATTCGCCATACTTTGGTCATATCCGTCGTATACATCATCATTTGTCCACACCGTTTTAGCGTTTATCGTAAGATTTTTATCTGTAACATAGTTTTGATCATCATAACGTTCAGCATCAATCTTCTTATTTACATTAAATAAATTCCCTTGATTTTCAGTCGTAGTCAGTTCAAATGAATCAACATCAATATATCCGCCAAGGGCTTTTGTTGCATAATTAAAAATACCAAACCGCATACCGACGTATGTTCCGTAACGCATCTCATATCTTCCGCCTAATCTAGTAAAGTTCACTCCATCTAGGCTGTATGAAAACTCTGTTCTATATTCAAATCTTGGGGTTTCAGCTCTAAACCAAATATTAGTTGTACCTTCCGGGAGATCAATGGATGCCTCTTCTGTCCATAAGTCCTGAACAACGATTCTCTTCTTTCCATCTTCATTCTTTATTCCAATGAAGTTTGAATCTTTTTGTATGACAGATAATCCAGCCTGATCACCGTCAGCCATATGGCTTATATCCATCTTCACAGTTCCTATGCAGTCCGGACCAATGATTCTCTGCGTAAGTGTATTTCTTGCATATGCTAAAGAATTTGATACACTAGATGTCTTAAGTCTTATATATCCTGGTCTTTCCGTAAGACTCCACTTATCATTATCTGGATTGTGATTCCACTGCCATTGCAGACCTAACTCGCTGCTGCTGAAATCATCTGATGTTTCAGGTGCTTTTGGCTCCGTTGAACCCAAACCTGGTATATTGGGTTTCTTTAAAGTAACAACCGCTTTTTCTCCATCCAGCTCTCCCATATATGGCCATCCATCTTTCCAGTACACTGGCTGCAAAGTTGGAACACGTCCCAGCTTTCCTCGATCCTGGAATATGACCGCCCACCATTCTGATTCCTTTCCTTCACCCTGAGGAACATCTACAATACCACCCTGGTGTATACCATTGCCTGTAAAATTCATAAAGCTTGTCATGATATCCTGTACTTCGTAAGGACCATTAGCCAAGTCTTTTGTTCTGATCGCTATTTCCTTCTTTGAACCTTTATCCCAGGTCGGAGTACTTAGGATGTAATAGTATTCTCCAATTTTGTATACATGTGATCCTTCATTAAAATAGCCACCCTTATAATGGTATATCATCTTTCCATTTCTTGATGCTCCAGGCTCTCTCTTAGAAATTATAGAAAGTTCGCCTGTTTCTTCATTCACAATTTCCAACTCACTTAGATAAAGTTGACCTTGACCATGTACAACATAGACTTTTCCATTGTCATCAAAAAATAGTCCGGGATCGTATAGTTCATCTTCTAACTTGTAAATCGTCCAAGGGCCTTTTGCGTTATTTGCAATACTTACGTATGCAGCATCTCCATTGATGTTGTACATCAAGTAGAATTTACCGTTATGATACCTTAAGCTTGTTGCCCATGGACCTTCATCATAAGCACTCAGTCCATTCTTTAGGTCGTACATGTCTCCTTCCATTCTGTCCACAGCATAGCTCTCATATGTCCAATTCACTAAATCTTTGGAACTCATGATTGGACTGCCGGGAAATAAGTGCATACTCGTTGATGACATATAAAATGTGTCACCCACCCTGATCACGTCATTGTCCGGATAATCTCCCCACATAATTGGATTGGTGTATGTACCATTTCCATTGTCTGCAGCCCTAGCATAAGGCGCAAAATTAACAAACATCGCAATTAGAACCCCCAGTACCATTGCTTTTCTTGCTTTTGATCTGTAACTGAACAATTTAAATTACCTCCTGCAAACTAAATATATGATTATAAGAACTATAATCACTTTGTTTGGCGTCATTCATAAGTGAGTGACTTTCCTGCTAATTTACTTAGATAAGTTACCTTGCAGCCTTCTTTATAATTGGAACAACCCTAAAAGCTACTCCCTTTCTTCGCTTTCTTCTCTACGATCATACCTTCACAAGATGGACATTGAACTATTCCTTGGTTTTGTTTATGTTCTTTAAAGGTGCTTTCCATTTGGGAACGCAGGAGGGGGGTGCGGTATAGGCATTCTTAAAAAGAACCCCGTTTCGGGCTAGTTGATCAAGGTTAGGTGTGTCAACGACAGGATGATCTAAAATGCTTAAACAATCACCACGCATTTGAGCAACCATTATTAACAATAAATTTGTCTTCACCTATTATGCCATCTGCTTTTATGGTTGCTCAGAAAGATTTTTGAAGTTTCCGTTGATGGTCAACTCGTGACAATCTGCTTTTTTTCTGTTGTAATATAGGATGGTAGGAATGAATCACAATATTATCCGGCTTCAAGCCCTCTTCATCAAAAATTACAATTTCATTTTGTGCTCTTAACAACGAGGCTGGTATCTTATATTCCTCCTGCGGTCCAATATTCCAGTACCGTCCTAAACAGTGGCCATTGACCCAAAAACACCCTTTACTCATAAGATCAAAACGAACCTTTACAATCGGACCATTTTCTGGGTTCCATTCAAAACGACTTTTATACCAGCGATATCAGGGGGCCATTATTTAATATCTTATTTCGCTTCCACCCATTCACCTTTAATTTTATTTTCTTTTATCAGCTTGTTAACATCCTCAATGACATCTTTTCCGTCTCTGTCCAAATACTCATCAACAAATTTATCCCAATCGGAAATTGGCCGTTGTCCTACCACCATTTTCGTTAACTCATTCGTAGCAAATTCATTTAATGCAGACATCTTATCATTATATACCTGTGAATGGATCCGGCTGACAGGACTTAAGTAGAAATCGGATTTGGATAGCATAGATACCATGATTGTATTAAATTCTTTCGATTCTGGTGCCTTGGATTGTTTTGCATAATCCTCCATGGATTGATCTCCCTCTGCCCATCCGCCTTGTTTTTGTGTAAAGAGAGCAAGTGGAGCATATTTACTATATTCTTTTGTTAATTCCGGTGCTCCATCAACGATGTTATAACCTTTACCAGATCCGCCCATCGTCCAGTCAAAATATTCGTTATCCGGCGTTTGTTGATCGGCTGGTACATACTTCATCATATAATCGATCATTTCTAATATTTTCTCGACTTTTTTCGGGTCATCCTTTAATTTGGAACTTAGCGTCAAAATTGTATAATACCCATCGCCTGACACGTACCCTTTTGAATTGTCTGGAGCCACAAATGGAGGAATCGCGGTAATTTTTGTATCCGGTGCAGATTTTCTTAAGGTTGCTAAATCAAGATTTTGTGGTTGAGCCCCCTTATCTATACCAGGCTGTTCATACCAAATCCCGACTTTCCCCGCATTAAAATCTTTAAAGACATCATTATAAGGTTTAATGGCCCAGTCTTTGTCAAGGGCACCTGCCTCATACATTTCATTTAGGAAGCGAATTTTTTCTTTATTGGCATCGGAAATCGTACCAGGTATTAATTGTCCATCTTTATTTTTGTGGTACCAAGCGCTGCTCCAATACGCTCCAAATGCCGGGTCGTATACCATCCCTTTTGCAAGTCCTAAACCTACTGTGTCGTTTTTACCATTACCATCAGGATCCTTTGTTGCAAATGCAATCGCTACCTCTTTTAATTCTTCATAATTCGTTGGTACCTTTAACCCTAGCTTATCAAGCCAGTCTTGACGAATAACCGGCTTTTTTCCGCCTCTTGCTGGAAAATAAAGCGGTATCGCATATTTTTTTTCGTCTACACTCACAACATCCCAAACGGATTGCGGTATAGCTTTAAATGTTTCAAACTTTTTAACATAATCGTTTAATGGTAAAAATGCACCCTGTTCGGCCCACTTTACATAGTTAGAATCTACACCTTCCATCCCAGTCACATCAGGGATATCGCCAGAAGCCATTTTTACCGTTAGCTTATCCTCATATAAGTCAAATGGAATGAATTGTGGCTGAAAATTAATGTTAAATTTTTCATTTAATTTTTTGACTGCTTCACTTGCAGGTTCTGGAACAGGCTGCTCCCAAGTACCATTAAACCATGTGATTGACATTTTCCCATTTTTACTATCTTGTTCATCTGAAGAGGCTTTCTCACCCTTTGGCGAACAGGCAGCAAGCGCTCCCGCTAAAAGGGCAGTCGATAATGTCATGGACAAAAAACGTTTCATCAAAACCCTTCCCCCTTGTGCAATTTTTCTTTTCGTTAAAGAAATCTACAATCTGAATGAATGCCTACTCTTTTACTGATCCAAGCATCACACCTTTCGCGAAATGCTTTTGAAGGAATGGATAAACAATCAGTATAGGAATTGTTGCGATTAGGATTGCGGCCATACCAACTGTTTCTGCCGGTGGCGGATTTTCCATCCCTACCTGCATCCCAGCATCTAGCAGATTTCCTTGATTTAATATAACAAGCTGCCTAAGTACAACTTGGACTGTCCATTTAGCTGGATCACTTAAATAAAGAAGAGCCGTAAAATACGAGTTCCATATTCCAACCGCATAAAACAATCCAAAGGCTGCTAGCGCTGGCTTCGATAATGGGAGGATAATTTTTGTGAAAATTTGCAAATCATTTGCTCCATCGATAATGGCAGCTTCCGTTAAATCCATTGGCAAGCCCATGAAAAATTGTCTCATGACAATAAGATTAAACGAGCTGATGGCTCCAGGTATAATGAGTGACCAAAGGGAGTCCATCAACCCCGTTGCTTGAACAATCATGTAAGTTGGAATCATCCCAGCTCCAAACACAAATGTGAATAAAACTAGAAAAACGAATATTTTTTGTCCAAGAATTTTTCTAGATAATGAATAGGCCATCATGGCAGTCAACAACAAGCTAACCAAGGTACCTACCACTGTTACATAGGCGGTTACTCCAAGAGAACGAATGAACTCCTTAGAACCTAAAATATATCCATAAGCATCCAGCGCCCACGTTTTTGGAAAAAGCAGTAAATCCGTCTTTACAAATTCTTCATAGGTTGCAAAAGAAACAACAAACATATAATAAAATGGGAACAGCATAGTTAATGCGATCAGACCAAGCAGGATAATATTGGTAATATCAAATATTTTCTCCGATGGTTTCCTATTTTTTAGCACACATGCTCCCTCCTTTTCTAATAGACACCTTCATCGCCGAACCGTTTTGCTAAACGATTAGCAGCAACAATTAATATAAGTCCTATCACAGACTTGAATAATCCAACCGCTGTTGCAAAACTAAAATCTGAGTTTTGAATCCCCTTAAAGTAGACGAAAGTATCAAGCACGTTACCAACCTCCATCGTGAAAGGAGTTAACATTAAGTAAATTTGTTCGAAGCCAACGTCCAAAACACTTCCTAATCTTAATATTAATAAGATAATAATTGTACTTTTTAGAGCAGGCAATGTAATATGCCAAATTTGCTGCCAGCGATTGGCACCATCAACAGCTGCTGCTTCATATAAACTTGGGTTAATACCTGAAAGAGCAGCAAGAAAAATGATTGTTCCCCAACCGGATTCCTTCCAAATTACTTCTAGAACAACCAGTGGCGTAAACCAATTAGGGTCTTGTAAAAAAGCAATCGAATCCATTCCAAAAACGCTTCCAATTATTTTATTAACGATTCCATCTGATTTCATTAAAATCGTGACAATCCCGATTACTACTACCCATGATAAAAAGTGAGGTAAATATACAATCGACTGAATTACTCTCTTGTATAAACTGCTTCTTACTTCATTCAGCATAATCGAGAGAATAATAGAAATTGGGAAAGCGAATAAAATTTGGAGAAAAGATAAAAATAATGTATTCCATAAGACCCGAATTACTTCTCGATCATCAAAAATGGTTTTAAAGTGCTTAAGTCCAACCCATTCACTGTGGAAAAACCCTTGAAAAGCACTAAAATCTTGAAAAGCAATAATGTTCCCAGCCATAGGGATATATCGATAGATAATAAAATAAAGAAGTCCCGGCAATAGCAATAGATAGAGATAACGCTCTTTCCATAACCTCTTCAATATTTTGTTCTTTCTTTTAATAAGTAAAATTGGTTTTTCCTGAAAACTAGCGTTCGGTTCTAAGTTTCTTTGTAAATCCTCCATATTATTGTTCACTTCCTATTATCTGAAATTCTTTCTCAAATACGATTTCTTTTATGAAAGAATTTTCATATATCATAGAGAAGCATCTTCTTATCAATTGGTTCCACTTGATCACCTCCTAAAAAAATGGTGTTGTTGTTGTATAAGTCAAGGCTTGGAAATAAATTATTAATCCCTTATGATTAAAATTGTTACTATTATGAATATTTAAATAAATGTAAACGTTTTAATCAATCGTCAATAGTTTCACTACTCCAGTGATTTTCATATTTCCGAAGAATTGTGAAAGTTTCATAAAGTAGACTATCCAATAAAGGAGGCCGATTATGAGGAATTTTCTAAAGCATAAATTTAATTATCAATCTACTTTTGTTAAATTGCTTTCCAGCTTTTTTGTTTTAATTTTAGTTGTTGTTTCATTTAATCTATTTTCCTTTTCCTTTTTCAAAAGCAACATTCAAAATGAAATCATTAAATACAATAAAATGAATGTTGAACGGACTTCTCGCGATTTTGAGAACCAGTTCCAATTAACATATAATATGGCCGTTCGCTTTTTTCTTCATGATGAACTTCAAAATTTAAAAAAGACCCCTTTGGACTATGCTGCAGTAAATCAAATTATCAATGATTTAGGAGAAATTTCTTCCGACCAATCATTTTATCTTGATAATCTTTTTTTATATGATAAGAGACATCAGATTGTCCTTGGACAAGGCAGGGGTACAAACATAAAGGAAGTATTTACCCAACATTACCACAGCTCCAAATACTCCCATGAATTTTGGGATAAGGAAATCACTGATAGTAAATTTACAAGAGCTTATCCTGCAGCCTATTTTTCAAAAGAGAATAGCCAGTCAAAAACAAAAGTGCTGCCATTAATAATAAAAAGCAAGTTGTACCCAGATTTTGTTATGGTTGCTTTCCTTGATGCTGAAAGAATCTTTCATGATTTTCATCAGTCAATAAATAATAATTTTTACATTTTGAACAAACTAGGGGATCCTCTCTATTCATCAGGCTCAATCGAGGAAAATCAGCTTCTGTCCTTTAAGGCTGAAGATGGCTGGGTAAAAAACGATGAGAAATATTACTTTTATAATCATGGGAACAAATCGAATTTCACCTATATCAATATCGTTCCAGATATAGCAATTTCCTCACAAATTTCTCACCTAAACATTATTTTAGCTATTATTCTCATTTTATCTCTAGGCTTAGGGATTGCTACATCCATCTTCTTTACTTCACGATTCAATAACCCTATAAAAAGAATTGTGAAATCTATGAAGCCTTTGAATGATAGTGAATTGCCCTTACATCATATAAATGAATTTGATTTAATTCGCGATAACATTGAATTAATACTAAAAACAAATCAAGAAGTACACGATGACTTAAAAGAAAAAAAAGTCCTTTTACGTTATTATGCTTACATGAATCTCTTAAAAAAGGTGAGAGCAGATTTTCAAGAGCTTCAGGAGCTAGAGGAAAAAAATCAACCGTTTCTTATCGTCCTTTTTAAGCCTTCCTTTAAAAGGAGATTTAAAATTGACATGAATGGGGAAGAAGATAAAGCTTTACAATATTTTAAAGAATACATTAAGCATGTTATAGGAAAGGAGTTTCGAGATTCTCATACCCTCCAAATTGAAAGAAGGGAAATTTTATCACTTATCTACATGGATGATAATGTTAAACAACTTGAACAAACATTGGCAGAAATTAAAAATGTGCTTGAAAGAGATTCAGACTTTTATTTCTTTACGATTACTGTCAGTTCTCTGCATGCAAACTCCTCTGAGCTAACAGTTGCCTATGAACAAGTGCTTGAGTTTTCAAAGTATCGTCCATTTAATGAAAATACAGTTATTTGCTTTGAAGAAGCTCCAATCAAGACAAGCTATGTGCTGCCTTATAATTATGAAAAGGAATTGGATCTAAACCTAAAAGAAGGAAACCTAAATGAACTTTTGCAGCTTTTAAGGCGGATAGTGGGCCAAATGGAGAAAAAAAATCTAAGTTCGATAAGCTTTAACCAATTTAAGGAGGAAATCGAAAACAAGATAAAAAAACAGTTTCACTCATTAAACCTTGATTATGATCAATTACCTAAGTCTGAAAGCTTTAGCTTATATACAGTTGATGAATTGGAGCAATTTATTGAGACGCTGTTAACCAACGCTTGCACCCAAATAAGAAAAACTACCGAAAATAAAGATGATCTCATAGGATTTGTAAAGAATTATATTGAAAACCATTACTCAAATGAAATCACTCTTGATCTATTAGCTGAGAAAATTAATATTACAGGAGGTTATTTATCTACCTACTTTAAAGAAAAAACGGGATCCAACTTTTTGGATTATGTGAATCAGGTGCGGATTAACAAAGCGAAAGAGCTATTACTTGATACACAAATGAAAATTAATGAAATTGCCGGAGCAGTAGGATATCTCAATTTAAATTCATTTAACCGCATGTTTAAGAAGTACTCTGGTGTTACTCCTAGTCAGTATAGGATAAAGCAGAAGTTAAGCATTCATGTTAAAGAAAAAAACGAGAAAGAAGGTTATGAGCTATAACCCTCTTTTAAACACATTAAAATTTTTTGTTACTGTATAAGAAGGTGACTCCGGTTAGCCGGAGTGTTCTTTATGAACATACAAAAACCCGATAAGGACTATTTTTATTTATCTATTATTCGGGTTTTAGTTCACTAGCTTCCCTCCCGTTTTAAATTCATATGAATTTACCCTAGCTTAGGTGAATCTATTAGCAATACCTCCTGTTTTTTTGTTCCATGCAATTCAAATAAAACAATTTCATTTTCTCCTTCTTTTAAAAGCGGAGCTGGTATATATAAGGTTTGCTGTGGCCCAACTTCCCAATAGCGACCAAGGTTAAAACCATTTATATAGGCCACCCCTTTCTTCCAGCCATCAAACTGCAAAAATGTGTCAGCCAGCTCTTCGGCATGGAAAACACCTTTATAAAATACTGGCCGATTACTACCGATATCATTAATAGATTTATATGAGAGTCTCGAAAGATCATCTAAAGGAAGAGAACGAATCGTCCAGTGGAATAAAAATTGCCCTCCTAAACGAACTCCTTCTGTAATACCTTTAGGGTCCCTCAGCATATGCCCGTAATTTACTCTGCCCATATTTTCTACGAGTATTTGTAATTCCGCTCCTTCTTCAGGGATCGTTAAAATAATCTGATCATTCTTGTTCCAGCGTTCAATAACTCCTTTGTACTCACCATTAAGGTAAATCAGCGCACGGTCATGCACATCCTGTAAAGTAAGTTTTGATTCAAATCTCGGTCCTGATACTCTTGTTGTGTAGAGAATAAATCCATAACTCTGCCCAAGCTGCTCCATTGGTTCGGGACAAGTCCTTTCAACAGGTACAGATAATGAATCAAGTGCTTCAAAGAGCTGTACTTGATTTGTTATCCTAACCTTTCCATAGCTCTTTTTACGGATAGGCTCTGGTAAATTTAATTCTTCTAAATCTTTATATTTCGATATGACATCCCGAACCTTAAAATATTTATCAGTTGGTTCTCCTGACTCATCCAAGAGACAATCATAGTCGTAGCTTGTAATCGTTGGCCCATATTTGTCGGAGTAGTTTGCCCCATTATAAAAGCCGAAATTCGTTCCACCGTGAAACATATAAAAATTAACCGATGCCTGAGCTGCAAGCATTTTGTTGAAAACTTGGGCAACATCGTCGGCTTCTCTAGTATGATGCTCGTTCCCCCAATGATCAAACCATCCATTCCAAAACTCCATACACATTCGGGGTGCATTTTTTTGATACTCATCCAATTTTCCAAAAAATTCTTGAGGTCTTGAACCAAAATTCAAAGTCGCCAGCACCCCTGGGACCATACCTCCTTGAAGCATAGAATCTGTCGGGCCATCTGAAGTAAACAAAAGTACATCAATGCCTCTTTTAAGCATACTATCTTTTAAATATTCAGTGTACTTCGTATCATTCCCATAACTGCCGTATTCGTTTTCAATTTGCATGGCGATGATCGGCCCTCCATTTGTGCACAACAAGGGCTGTAATTTCGGCAGCAATACATCATAGTAAGCGTCAACTTTGTTCAAAAAAGGCTTATGAAAACATCTCAGACGCATTCCAGGATCGGCTAGGAGCCAAGCCGGCAATCCTCCAAATTCCCATTCCGCACAAATATATGGACTTGGTCTGACAATAACAAATAATCCAACCTCTTCTGCTGTCTTAATAAACTTTACAAGATCAGCGATTCCTTCAAAATGAAATTCCCCTTCTTTAGGTTCATGGATATTCCAAGCAATATACGTTTCAACTGTATTAAAACCACACGCTTTCAGCTTTAAAAGCCTGTCTTTCCAGTATTGCGGTACAACGCGGAAATAATGAATCGCCCCAGAAATAATGGTAATTGGTTTTCCATCATAAATAAAACTTTCCGTATTATATTTGAATGAATGCATAGTCCATTCCCTCCTTAGATTATGAATTCTTTAGATTATGAATTCTTGTTATCTATTAAAAAAAAGAAATGTTACTAGGTCAATCACTAATCAATTCATTTTTTCACTTTTTTGCTTATTTTCAAAAATTAGTGAATTTTCCCGAAAAGAGACTAAAGTACTCCCTCTACCCTTACGTGCTAACAGAAGATGAGTTTGAAAACCTTCTTTATATAATAAGGAAGAAAACCGTCAAAAGCAGAGGCGTAAATCTGGAAGAAAGTACAGGCGAGACCGCTGAGTTCTTGTTTTTTCTTGGTGAGGAGTAGCTGCCGTATTTGAAACATGGTAGAAGAACAAAGGAGGATGGCAATTAGTTGGCCATAGAGATGACATTCTAATCGCTCTTTTTTGATCTCCTTACATTGATCGATTTCAAAGAAGGATTTCCATGTTTTAAAGAGTAATTCGATTTGCCAACGTAATGAGTAAAAATCATGAACGTGTTCCGTTGGAACATCTTTGGATGACGCATTAGTTATGTATATATTCATAGCACTCAATCGTTTACTCCGTTCCTTCATAACAACCCCTTTCTTTTTCTCCTTTAGCTCTTGATTTTTCTAACGTTTTCGGGTTTGTTCTTCCTTAAGTCGGTGGATAATAACTCTAGCCGGCAACTTTTGATGACCAATGTAAACTTCAGAGATCTCATAGGTTTGCCCCGGCTTTAATTGATGCATGATCTCTTCCAAATCTAATTGAGTATACTCGGTTTGCTTTTTGACTGTTCCGTTTTTAAAGTATTCGGGAGCAGGATTCCTTAAATAAATCCGAGTGTTTAATTTTAAGCGAGAGATATAATAGGCTCCTTTCTCATCCATTTGATGGAGATCTTTCAGGTCGAAATAACCTAAATCACGTATACATAAATCACCTGTTTGTACTGTTTGTAAGCAAGTAGAACCGTAGGTTCGATCATTTTGTTTACCTGGTCCTGAGTGAACATGCATGAATTGGCCACTGAGAAGATCATATTCTAATTGAATCTTTACGCCAACCGTATGGCTACTCCCTCCAGATCCTTGATAAGTTGAGGCAAACACATCTGGAAGTTGAAAGGTCGTAGAATCCAAGATTCGTATACGCTGAAACTGAGAAGCATAACGATAAGGAAGAACCTGAGAGGTATATAGCTTTTGAGTAAGCAAGGAAGTGAATACATGTCGTAGAAGCTTGACAGCCGAAGAATTAAATCGTTGATTGAGTCCTTCAGGACTTATCAAGACACCCGTTGAAGATTCTAAAGAACTACATAGCTGAGTCAAGGAAGTACTCGCTACTTTTTGACTTACCCACACGCACAACGCTATTAAATCTTTGGCTTGATACTTACTCGTCCTTTGAACAAAACCCACTTTTTTGGCCAGCTGATATTCAAGAAAAGCCCCCTATAATTGAATAACAGAGGAACTTCTATTAGCTGCTTTAGCCTAATAAGGCTACCACCAAAATTTATCCAATATGAAAAGAGTTGTGTCGTTACCCATAAAGTATCGACCTTTAAAATCAATATTTTTCAAGTTGCACTTTTAATTCAACTAACTTTTTCTTTATAAAAGAATCTGTTTCTTCAGGTAATTGGTCTAATTTGAAAAATCCAGCTTCAATCGCTTGATTCTCATCAGGCGCTACTTTTCCTTCAAAGTCAGTACATAAATATCCTATTGCAACGATGTGATATTCATCTTCATCATTCTCTGGCTTCCTATATAATTCAAGACCAGAATAAACACCAAATAATTGTAATGAATTTAACGTTAATCCTAATTCTTCTTGAACATTTCTTTTAATACAATCTTCAACTGACTCATTTAATTGTAATATTCCACCAGGTATCCCCAAGTTGCACCTGAAAATCTACATAATAAAATTTCTCTCTTATTATTAATAATAGCTACACTTGGTCTGACTATTATCAGTGGGGAATTTCCAATCATTTCTCTTATATCTTCACAATAACCCATAAAACCCTCCTATGATAATTGATTAATAAACTTTGTAACATTTCCTAGACAACAACTACCTTGAGGATTGTTTACCTCGCAACCACATCGGTTTTCTTTTATGTTTTCACGAATATGTTCTACTGGATTTGGAGTAACTCCTATTTTTACATATTTTTTAATTTTTTCTTTAGTCCAATCAAAACAATAACAAATCGGTGTAGTTGCTGAGTCATCTTTTTGATGAACAGGTACTTTTATATCAGATACAAGGTACGTTTTATTATTCGTATTAAAATAAACTACATCACAATCTTTGGTTGAACAAAAATAGTGATTTTCTTTAGCATTAAATGTTTCAAATGAAGATGGTTTTAGCATTGATTTCAACGTAATTATTTTTACTATTTTCCCTTTTACATTGCAAGACGGACATAACTCAGAACCACTACTTTCAGGAACTTGTTCATGTATAGTACAACAATCAGACATATTCCAACTCCTCCCTTTAATTGGCGTGGTGCTAATAACATCTGCCCTTTAGTTTAACAAGACATTTAAAAATTTTAATGAAACCGTTAAATATGAAATGCAATTACACCTTTTTTAATTTTTATATATGCAATATAACAATCTCACAATTAATATTACTTTTTTTCTATATCCTTGGATTTTGTATATCATTATGCTTATGATTCTTCTCATTAAGGTGATAGCATAGTTGAACAACGCCAGAGGAAAACCTTTTTGTATTAACCAGATTTAGATTCAACCTTTGCTTTATGTCAATAAACAAGGGTTTTCCTTCTCCCAAAATAACAGGGTGAACAGATAATCTAAACTCATCAACAAGTCCTAAGTTTATAAAAGTTGTAATAAGACTTGCTCCTCCATAAAGCCAGACGTCCTTACCAGGCTTATTCTTTAATTTATTTACTTCTTCAAAAATATTATCATTTATTAATGTTACTTTATTATCAGTCCTTTTTTGTGTTCTGGAAAAAACATATTTTTCTTTACTATGAACTAATTCCCAAATTTCTTTTTCGGTATTAGAGTCATCATTTTTTGGAGTATATTGTCCCCATAAATCATAGCTTTTTCTTCCATATAAAATAGTATCAATATGATTTAAGAAATTAATGAACTCCATATCAGAGTCCATGATGCACCAATCAACTTCTCCTTTTTGCCCTTCAATAAATCCATCTAAAGTAACTGCTAAATCTAAAATTATTCTTCTTGGACTTTCATTATTGGACATAGTTTTTCCTCCCTTTAATCCTGAAAACATTGCTTTTTTCAGCAGTTTTTTGTATATTTCTTCATATTTGTCAGCCATATATTTCAGTGATGAAAATTTAATTTCATTAAAAACGTTCCTCAACAATCTGGTCCATTAACTAAAGAAGATAGAAAATCGAATCCTCCACAATCCTGTCCTTTACCTTAATAAGAAGAGGCGACACTTTGTTAAGCAATCGCCCCCGATTGTTGAATATCATTTATATTGTCTTATCGAAGAATAGCGCCCGATTGTTGAACAAGGTCTCAATTAATATCCCCTAAATAAACTGGAGACTTTTCATTATTAAAATGCTTTATTATATATTTTCTTAGTTCATTGGGATATATCCTATATTGAAGTAATTACTTATAAGCTTTTTCTTATAAACAATCTTGAAAAAAAGAAATAGACGAGTTGCCTCGTCTACATATTGATTATGAAACTGCTGATTTCTCCTGCTTCTTTTCAACAGCCGTTAATTCAGGCTTTTTTTCTTCCTTTTTCTCTTCCTCTTTATCTTCATCAGATACTAACCCCTTGGCTGCACTCTTGAATTCAGTTAACGTGCGTCCAAAAGCCCGTCCGACTTCCGGCAGCTTGGAAGGTCCGAAAATAATCAACGCTATCACAAGTATTAAAATCAAACCAGGAACCCCTATGTTTTGTAACATTCTAATTTCCTCCTATTTATATAACATTTTTCAAACTGTTATTTATCGATTTGCACAATGTACTCCTGCATCCAACTGTTGGTTCTAAAATTCCGGCCTTTGATGACAACTTCATCCTCAAATACATGTACTTGCAAGCCTTGACTAAAAGCGCCGCCTTCTGGGTGTATCATTTCTCCAGGTTCCGGATTCTTCGGCATCCATCCGGTTTGAATGGCACCGGCGTTAACGACTGTAATGCCTTTCTTATTACCGCCCGGTACTTTAACATTTACCGCCCAATCTGGCAATTCCAAAGACCAGTGTGAATGGCCCGTAAACACGAATACATTCGGGTAATCCCCGATAATATCCATAAACTCTGCTTGCCGCAGATAGTCTCCCAAATACGTTTTGTACGAGCCCGAGACGGTGTCGCGAAGGACATGGTGGGTCGCGATAAAAACCGGTTTGGCTTCTTTCGAATACTTTTCCAATCGATCGCGCAACCAATTCAATTGATCATCGCTAAAATATACTTGGTCTGTGCTGAAATTTGCATGGTTTTCGTTACCCAACACTAAAAATGGAATACCTCGAACTTTGCGCTCATAGTATGGCTTGTCCACTCCAGCAAAATCATAAAAACGCTGAAACCTGACCTCTACGCTATCCTGTCTTCTGTACAAATCATGATTTCCCATGGCAGGAATGATATTGAAAGGAACTGCATTGTTATTTATTATATTGCGTACCGCGTCAAATTCTTTGGGATCGCCGTAGTTTGTAATATCACCGTTAATAACCAGCGCTTTGGAATAAGGGTTGATGATATTCATTTGCTTCAATGCGGTATCAAAATCAACGGTATCCCCTTGAGTATCGCTAATGACGTTGAAAGTCATGATGGATTTTCTCGTGATGGAAATGTCCACTTTCAATTCCGAAATAACAGTTTCCCGACCATTGGCATCCGCTACGACAAGGTCTTTAATCGTGATGCTGCCAGTTTTACCTACTTTACCTTTCGCTTGTACGTTTAGTTTCGCAAGATTGACCGTCTTTCGTTGTTTTAAAGGATTTCCAGTTGTGAAGTTGACTACGACTTTATTTTTGGAGACTTCCGTCATCTGTGCTTGCAATCCCTCTTGCATTCCTGTCACATCGGTAACCTCGAGAATGGATGTATCAAAATGAATGTTCATGCTTTTCGGTACAAAATCGCTGTATACTTCATTCAATCGAATCATGACAGGAGTATGGGTACCCTCCTCAATAAATCCAGCATGCTGAACATCGGCTTGGACTAAGTGGATGAAAGAAATATCCGCAGGAATGTCCACTTCAATTTGACTTAAGCTGACAAACGCATTGCTTGCCACTGCGTTCTTCTCCCCGGTAACAGTTACTTTTACTTTATGTTTCCCCGCTTCAAGTTCAGGGCTTTCATAATAAACACCTGTTTGTCTACTAGGTGCATACAAGTCTGCTTTTTGTTCCGGTCCCCCGTCAATAGAGATAGCGGCAATCCCGTCTCCGGCATCTAATTCTCCCAGTAGACGGAATTGATCTCCTATAAATTCAAATTCAAAGTAGGCGCCTGTTTTATTGTTAACAGAGTGCGAGGACCAATGTTCCCATCCTGTACCTTGGAAGTTAACTTTGAACAAGCCTGTCCCTTGTTCAAGATTCGTTATCGTGATGACATTACTATTGGCTGCAGCAAGGGCTGTTTGCCCTCCATTCAATTGAAGACCACCAAACGGGAGAAGCGAGAAGCCGAGGGCAAGTCCAGCTGTTTTCGTTGTCCCCTGTAAAAAATCTCGTCGATTCATTTCTTTTTCAAAAACACCACTATTATTAATTTTTTTCTGTGATTTGTCGTTTTTCATAATGTTAATCCTCTTTTCATCATAAATTCTTAACCATTTCAACTGCAGGAAGATACATCAGTTTCATTTCGTCGATGTTCAGAAAATAATTTTAAGTTAAAACTTGATGTTTATAACAATAATTTATCCTCCTAATTTAATGAGACTTTATTGGTACGTACCTAATTGTAAATGGGAAATGTTAATGAAATATAAATCATATGTAAATCCCACTTAAAAAAAGTAAAACAAACAAAACAAACAAAACATTTTATATTGTTTAAGTTGGATTTGAGAAAAGAAATTTGATTGAGGGGATTTTTAAGTTTTTTTATGATAAACAGTTTTATAAGAATTTGATGGATATATATAGCGATCAAATTCTCTTCTATTCTTGTATTCCTATACAAAACTAGTAATAGTTTCGAGTAGTTACCACCCCTTTTATAAAGCTCCGATAAAATGGGTTCTAGAGATTTTCCGAGCTCTGTAAGGGAATATTCGATTTTTCGTAGGTAAACCCTTATTCCATTAAATGGCCCTTTTGTAGAAGAACTTCAGAATCCACTTACTCCGTTAAACTGCCCTTTAATGGAATAACTATTATTTCCAATTTAACATAAATATTCATTATTCTACCTTGATTTGCAAAAAAAATATGATTTTTGTTTCTTATTAAAATACAGCGTTAACTATATTACAACATATATGTTAACATTAAAAATAATGTCAATTTTAACATATATAATATTTCTTAGCACAAAAAAACCAATCATTTAAGATTGGTCAGTATAATAGCTATCGTTATCTTATATCTTTAGCAATTTCCTTCACAATATCAAAAGGAAGGCCTGTATGATTTGCAACATCTAATAGCGACATACTAGGAACTTTCAGTAAGCTCTTAGCAATCTCAATCGCCTTTTCATTCTTTGCTCCATCAATTTGTGTTTTTTGGTCCGCAATAAATTTTTCCCTTAGCTGATACATCCTGATGGTTTCCTCATCAGCACTTAAACGGCGTAGTTTATCTTCTGCTTTTGCTACTAACTGATCCAAGATAAACACCTCCTCTAAATTTGGCTGCTTAACCGTATCTCCTCTTAGAAATAATAACCATCTATGGAGTGGATTATGCAAGTCAACTTCTTCTTCATTAAATTTTGGCATCTCAATGAAATGAATTTCAAGTAAATCAGAAAGAAGTTTTTTAGTATGATCCTCATATATGTGGTAACTTGAATGAAAAGATTCAACCTCATCCAGCAATTTAAACCCAAGAATGTTAATGGTAATTGTTTTATTTAGATCCGAATACTTTTCAGATGCCTTAAAATTCTCTGTATACAACTTTGACCAATAAAATAAGGTTCTTTCTTTCATATTGTATTCATTGGCTAATTGAACTTCTATATTGATTTTTTCTCCTGAGTAACAGATGGCCTTTATGTCCAAAATTCCTTGTTTGTCATCAATCTTTTCTTTTGTTAATTTCTCTTCCACAATGTAAAGATCTTTTACCTCATCATCTAATATGGCGTTAAGAAATCCTATTAATAGCTCTTTATCTTGATTGTCACCAAATAACTTCTTAAAGATAAAATCATTTAAAGGTCTAAGTCTCTTCATATCGTGCTCCTTAAGCTTATTATACATCAAATTGCATATTGAAATAACATTTATCAATTCGATTTGTGACGTGTTTCTACTATTATAATATAAAATTATTTTAACTGTTTTTCCTGTAATTTTCTGTACAATGTCATTCGGGAAATGCCAGCTTTTTCTGCAGCATCAGTGTGGGTGTGGCCTTGAGAAATGAGATATAACGCATATTGTATTTTCTCGTTATCTGCTTTGGGTCTTCCAGGATGTTTTCCTCTTTTTCTGGCTGCAAGTATTCCCTCTTTTGTCCGCTCTGACGTCAAGTCCCTTTCGAACTGGGCAATACCAGCGAAAATAGTGAACAACATTTTTCCATGTGCAGTCGTTGTATCCAGCCATGATTCCTTTAAGCTTTTTAGATGAGCTCCTCTGTTTGAAATCTTTTCGGTAATTTCAATCAGATCTTTTGTTGATCTCGATAAACGGGTTAAATCTGTAACGACCACTTCATCACCTGATCTCAAAAATTCCAGCATCCGATTCAGTTCTGGTCTGTCCCGTTTAGTGCCAGTGATTTTTTCGAAGAAGATTCTCTTGCATCCAAACTCTTCCAATTGATTCTTTTGCCTGTCAAGATTTTGATCCATTGTAGAAACACGCATATATCCAAATTTCACCAGTTAGTGTCTCCTTTTTATTTATATTGTATCAAAAATACTCAAAACATCAAAAAGTTACATTTTATATTGTTACACATTTTTGTTACACGTTTTATTAGATTTTTAAGCTGTAGGTTACAAGTATATAAGTTTGTAACAAAAATGACCGTTTTTTATACAACACAATTGTAATAGGATAAGGTGAGGTTATGTAATTATTACTAGAAAATATGAATTTATTCGATTAGTCATTTTATCTGGAAAGGTATTTTTATCGAAACAAAAGATAAAAAGCCCTGATAAGAATCAGGGCTTTTTAAGCGAGATTATTGGAATAGTTTTGCAATCGTGCTGTCAGGCAATGCTTGTACGCCACCGACGATTTCATATTCTTCAGCAAGGTCTGCATATTTCTGTACAGTCTGTTTTGTTGTCGCTTTAGGCTCGTTTGGATCTGTCAGAATCACACCATTGAACCAGCCTGCTGCAACTGCAGAGGCAGAAAGAGCATCCGGGAAGTTAGTGCCTGTCGCAATGAAAGGATAATCCATATCATAGATACCTGCATCAACAGCAAAATCTACAATCTGGCTATTCGTCGCATAACGGTTGCTTCCGCCCAATCTGATTGTTTCCGGTAACGTTTCTGTAGCCTTCTCTGATACGACTGCTGATCCTCCTGCAACAATGGCGAAATCTGCATCTGCTGCTTTGACATAATTCTTAACGGCACCCGGAAGATCTGTGCTTCGAGTTAACAGAATCGGGGATTGAATAATCCCGGCAAGCGGAGCAATGGATAGGGCATCCGGGTAATTTTCACCTGAAGCTACCACAAGACCTCCTGATTCCATTCCTACCTCCTTCGCCACTTTGACAGACGTATCGTATCTGTCAGTCCCGGCAATACGTGTAATGGTTTTTACTCCTGCATTTTTCAGCTGAGTCTCAACAGCAGTTGAGATGACGCCAGTTCCGCCGATCAGGTAAACCTTTGTCACACCAAGTTCTTTTAATTTTGTGATTACGCTGCCTGGAACAGCATTCGTATCTGTTAAAAGCAATGGAGCTTCGTGCTTTGCTGCAAGCGGAGTAGCACTCAAGGCATCCGGGTAGTTTCTTCCAGTAGCAAGTACAGCAACATCTGACTCATCCCATTCATCAGCAAGAGCAACTGATGTTTTAAAGCGGTCCTCTCCTGCATAACGGTAAGTAGGCGCTGTTTCAGCTGCGCTTACCTGAGCAAAAGGAAGGCTCAAAGCAAATAGAGCTGATAATACAATTGTTTTTTTCATAAAAGATCCCCCTGTATGTAATCTAGCAAACTTCTATATTATACTTTTTTACCGGATAAAATGTAATAGATTTATTACAATATATTACTTATATTGTAATAAAATTTTTCGACACAATCATACATCTCTGTCCTCATTTGCCGCAAGCTTCTCTGTATCCATTGGGGAAGTTATTTTGTAAGCGGCAAAAACTTCTTTTGCTTCCCTGATTTCCTGTCTGATTCGTACCACTTCAAAAATAGATTCTAAAGTCATTCTTCATTCCCCTTTGTTATTTTGATTTTGGATTTTGCTTTTCCTTCTTTCTTGAGTGTTTTTTAGGTTGTTTCCTTTCCTCCTCTTCTTTTTAATCTTGGGTTGTCCCTTTTGAAGCCGAAGCGCTGATGTTCCCCAAAGGGGGATGATTTTTACGGATTCCCGTCAAACATGTCATCAAGCTGGCACTACTTTTTAAACAAAAGGCTACCTTTGGTACTGCACCCCAAAAGTTAGAGTAAAATCTGACTTTGGGGTGTTTTTATTTTATGGCTAAGTATAGTGATGAATTCAAACTTATGGTTGTAAGAGAGTATCAAGAAGGAAAACTTGGACACAAGCTTTTAGCTAAGAAACATGGTATAAAGTCATATTCACAAGTTCAGAGATGGATAGATATATACGAGAAGTTTGGAGCAAAGGGATTGACAAAAAAGCAGCATAGAGAAACTTATTCTGTTCAATTCAAACTTGATGTATTAAGCTTTATGAAATGAACAGGTTCTTCAGAAACGGAAACAGCTCTTCAATTCGGGTTAACAAATCCTCCTATGATCGCTTCTTGGAAAAAAGCTTTTCTGGAGGGTGGTGCTGAATTTCTGGAAAGACCAAAAGGACGGCCACCTATGTCTGATAAGACTAAGAAAAGACAGAACAAACCAACAGAAGAAACGAAAATGACTTATGAACAAAAGTTGGAAAGAGAAAATGAACTTCTTCGTTTAGAGGTAGATTACTTAAAAAAGTTGCGGGCTTTTCAGATGGATCCGGAAGGCTATCTCGAAAAGCACAAGCAGCGCTATCATTCGAACTCAAAGAAAAATTCCAATTAAAAGATGTTTTACAAATAGTTGGTATTCCAGAATCTACTTTTCACTATCACATAAAAATGATGAAGAAGAAGAATCCTGATGAAGAACTAGAAGCATGCATTCAATTAATTTTTGAAGAAAACCACGGCAATTATGGTTATCGTCGTGTCCATTTGGAATTAGGAAACCGAGGTTTAAAGGTAAATCATAAAAAGGTTCAACGTATAATGAAGAAACTTGGACTCAAAGGTGAAAAGTTCAGGCGAAAATCACGCAAATATAGTTCATATAAAGGAACGGTTGGAGCAATTGCGAAGAATCGTATTAATCGTCGTTTTCACACAAATGTAAGCCATCAAAAATTAACAACAGATATCACAGAATTTAAGTGTTTATATAGTGTGAAATTGTATCTAAATCCAATCATGAATATGTTTAATGGTGAAATTCTTTCGTATGGGATTAGTATGCGCCCAAGCTTAGAACTTGCGTTAAAACCTCTCGAGGAAGCCCTTGAAATCGTAAAAGACTCAAAATACAGGACAACTATACATTCTGATCAGGGTTGGCACTATCAACATATAAAATGGGTAAAGACACTGAGAGAAAACAAGGTATTTCAGAGTATGTCGAGAAAAGGAAACTGTATTGATAATTCACCTATGGAGAACTTTTTTGGCCTGTTGAAACAAGAGATGTATCACGGTGAGGTACGATGTTCATTTGAAGATTTAAAAAAGAAGATTGAAGAATATATTATTTATTATAATAACAAACGTATAAAGCAGAAATTGGCAGGCATGAGTCCGGTTCAATACCGTATCCACACCAGCCAATTAGCAGCATAATATAAAACTTTAACTTTTGGGGGTCACATCATTTGCAGGCAGCCTTTTGTTTTGTCCTAATTGATAAGAAAGTTAAGATACAGAATTTTATGCTTATTATAGAAGATTATTGTTTTTTCACCTCTAATTACAAATACGCATAAATTTGTGAACATTATAGGATTTGACGCATAAAATCAAAATTTAGCATATATTATTTATTTTGGCACATAAGCTCGTAAGTTTGGTGTATAACTAATATTTTTAGGGTATTAAAAGTAACAAAGTTTGCAAAAACATCCTAGTTTTATTATCGGCAATATTTATCGCGTAAAGCCAGTGTATACTTAACCGATTGTTCTGTACCTTTTTCTTGATCTTCAATCATTTGTTCTAACAGTTCTTTTGGAGGATAGTAGTAATCCAATGGTTTAATGACATTTAAATCATAAGGAGGTTGTTCAACTTTGAAAGCTCCTTCACCAACCGTAAAGACTCCGCCCGCACCAAGCTCTCTCTTAAAATTGATAGCGTATGGGAAGCACATTTCAACGTTGATTCTAGTTAAAGTAGATTTCTCAACCAGTATTTTAAAACTTTCTTCCGTATTGATATTGCCTGTCCCTACAGGTACGCCGCATACCCTGTATTCCTCACCATCATGAACGATAATATGATCTTTAAAATGGGTTGTAAATGCATAAGGCGCTAATTTTCTTACCGCTTCAACCGGATCCTCCCATGCCATCATTCCGTTTCCTACATCACAATGAGCACCTACCCAAGGGCTGTTGACTTCCTCAATCACTTGAATAACTTCATCTGTTAACTCTTCCTCATGATTTTCTACAGCGAGCTTTATTCTGTATTTCTCTAATAAAGGTACAATTTGTTTGATATCTTCAGGTGCTCTTTTCAGTTTTTCAGGATCATACTCCCCCATACATGCATATGTGCGAATCACATCTGCTCCTATTCTATGGGCTGCATAAATTACTTTTTTTAGATGTTCTGGATCTGTTCCATTTGTGTCGATTTCAGCGAAAAATCCATACTTTTGAATTTCTTTTCTTACTCTCTCTAAATACTCCGGTTCAAAAGATTCTAACGTGCCCCATCCTGGCAATCCAGGCCATGGAACAATATTGATCATGACCCCATCTAATCCTAATTCAGCTGTTTTTCTGATAAAACCGAAAATATCCATTCGGCCTGAAATAAACTGCAAGTGAAAGCTTTCTGTTTCTAATCCAATTTTCATTTTTTTACCCACCTTTAATTAAGTATTGATATCATTGGCTTCTAAATTTTCTTGACTTTGTTTTTTCTTGTTTACGATTTTAACTAAATAACTGCTAATAATGAAACCGATAACCGCGAACGCAATCATTGTCAAAAATACATGTCTGTAACCTTCCATTCCTGGTGATCGATCTAACATACTTCCATATAGAGTAAATGCAAACATAGAAGGAGCATATCCTACTAGACAGGCTATTGAAACTGCTGCTCCACTGATTTCTCGCGGGATTCCTACTTCTTCAATAGGAGCGAAGAAGACAGCCCTTTGAGAAAAGATGATCGCACCGTAAGCAAGAGTAAAGGTTACGCCCACATATACATTAAGTGTTTGATGCGGCAGGAGAATAAATATAATCATCCCTATAATCGATGCTGCAAACGCCACTCTCAAATATTTAGATGAAGATTTAAACTTTTTATCTGCCAGGAATCCGCCTATCGGTCCGCCTAACATTTTCAAACCATATTGGTTAATAATCCCATATACTCCAACTAAAGCAACAGGAATTCCATAGATTTCTTTTAAGAATGGAATAAAGTACGTTAAGCCGATGTAGACGGAGTATACTGAAAAAATAGTAAATGCAACTACCCATATTTCTGGCATTTTTATTGCTTTTAAAGCACCTTCCAATGCGACCTTATTTTTGTTGATTTTATTGCCTTCCTCATCAACCGTTTTAATTTCATCATCTTCAAGAAGAAAATATAATATAATCGCAATAACAATCATTGTTATAGAAAAGAAGATGATTGCACCTCTTAACCCTGCAGCTCCTTCTCCCAGCCATTTAAAGATTCCAAGAGCAGTAAATGCGATTACCGTATCTACGATTCCTCTTCCTGCTTCTAGGATTCCAAACATTCTTCCCTGTTCATCCGAATCTCCCAGTAATCTTACAGATTTGATTAATACTGGCCAAAAAGCAATTTCTGCGAATAAAGCAAAAAGTCCCCAAATGACTAAGATTTCGTAATAACTTGGGAATGTTGTCAAGTAAAATCCCGTTAATCCAATCCCGATTAAAGATACCGGCATTAATTTCTTCTTGGAAAACCTGTCAGCTACATACATAGATATGATGTAGCCAAAGGTTTGGATAAAAGCGTAAACAGTCAGTGTAAAACCGATTTGTGTGTGTGTTAAATGAAAATAATCCATCATTGGGATATAGAAAGCATCTTTTAACCAAGGCAGCTTAAAAACCGTTCCTCCACCGAGTATTAGTACAGCAAGGGTAAACCATTTCTTCGTGTTGCTATTTCGATTTTTCAATTTAAACCCCTCCTTATTAAATTGTCAAAAGATAAGATGAAAGTGCTTTCATAAATCGTTTAAAAAAACTTTTTCACCCCCTAATAAATAGATAGAAGATATTAAGCAACTTAGCAGCTGCCCAATTACTTAACAGATGCAATAACTTCGATTTCAATTAAAGCGTCCTTTGGTAAACGTGCGACCTCTACTGCACTCCTTGCAGGATAATTTTTTGTAAAGTAGGTTTGATACACTTCGTTTACTGTCGAAAAAGTATTCATATCTTTTATAAAGACGAGTGTTTTCACTACATGATCTAAATCACTTCCAGCAGCTTCTAGAATTGCTTTTACATTTTCCAATGATTGTTTCGTTTGTTCTTCAATTGTTTCAGGTATTTTATTTGTTTCTAGATGAATCGGGAGTTGTCCAGATACAAAAAGAAAGTTTCCCATTTTTACAGCTTGAGAATAAGGACCAATTGCACTTGGGGCATTTTTTGTTGAAATCGTGCAGTACATAGTATATAACCTCCTGTTAATAAAAAATTATTATGATGATATTTTTTATTCATGATACAATATAATTATCATAACATCAACTAAAAATTCAGAAAATTGTTGAATTTTGAAGAATCGTTGTTAAACTAAAGAAAAAAATGGAAAAAGGTGTGATTTAATGATGAAAAATATGGAAAAACTAAAAAAGTATGTTCCTATGGTGCATTTTATTGCTGATATATTAGGGGAAAATTGTGAGGTTGTTTTGCACGATGTAACAACCCCTGACAATTCAGTTATTGAAATCGTAAACGGACATATTAGCGGAAGAAAGATTAATAGTCCAATAACCGATCTTGCTTTGAAAATATTAAAAGAAAAAAGCTATCAAGATAGAAATTACATCTGCAATTATAAAAGCAGCTCAAAAACGAATAATACCTTCCGCTCTTCCAGTTATTTCATAAAAGATGAAAATAATGAAATTATCGGAATGATTTGTGTTAATATTGATATCACTGATTTTATAAAAGCGCGAGACATTTTGGATAATGTTATCATGATTGATCATCAAAAAAATGATCATGTTGAGCAATCAAATTCTGCTTTTCACCCAAATCTTCTTGAGAATTTTGAAGAAAATATTGAAGAGCTTCTACGATCTCTCATTAAAGGGGTTTTATCTGAGTATGATATTCCACCTGAACGGATGTCTCCACAAGAAAAAATAGATGTGGTAAAAAAACTGAATGAAAGAGGAGCTTTTTTACTTAAAGGCGGGGTATGTGAGGTTGCAAAATATTTAGATGCATCAGAAGCTACTATTTATAGATATTTAAATAAAATAAAGTAATCAATATTCCTAGTTCACCCAATTATTAAATAAAAATTAGAAGGAAGATTACGAAGGGGATTTACTTACCGCATATTGTATTTCTTGCAATTACTATCGAACAATTAAAGAATATAAGCAAACCATTAGTAGAAGATCTCGCAAAGATTTGCGAATGTGGAACGGATAATATTACATTGGAACTACCAAACTCTACATTTGTATTTAATGGAGAAGAAACAGAGGCCTTTCCTCCTATTGAGGTTAAATGGTTCGAGCGTGGACAGGAAATTCGTGATCAATTTGCTCAAACACTTACTGCATATATAATGAATTTTGATCTTCCTGAAGTAGAGGTTGTATTTACGGTTTTCTCCGAATCAACCTATTATAATAACCGAAAGTCATGCTGTTTTAGACTAAAATCAATAGCGTTTTTTAGCCCCATATCCACGTAGATATCTTTAATCTCATTAATTAATCCTTTCCAATATGGAATGCCAGGTGGATATGATAAGGGTTCTGGTGCGGAAATAATTTGATAAGAAAATAGAACCTATATTACCTGCTGAATTGTGAGTTATGATGCCATTCCAAACAACTTATGTATGAATTCTACTTCATTTTGGGCAAGTTCACCCATTGGTGAACTTGCCCTTTTTTCATAATATGCATGGCCTCTATGACACTTATTATCCAAGAGGCTGACAATCGATAAATAAGTATAGAATGGATGCTTTCTTCGTGACCGTGGGAAGATGAAATGGCAAGGGTCCTTCATGCCCGGAATACATAAAAATGCTGAAGGATGCTGGCCAAGAGTAAAAACTGCTAAACCTCAACTGGACGAAACACAAATTGAAGACTTTGAACGACTTTTATCCGAAATCCTAGTGGGAAAACACTACTATATGGAAAGATGGATTTTTTACTTCAAGATTCGGATTGATTACTAAATTTGATCCCTACGAAAAGAAATTCTTCATTCAAGATGAATTGGATTCGGAACTTACTCTCAACTTTTTTCATATTGTTTACGTCAAGAACAATAGTAATTAGCCTATGTGAAAACCTATAACTTTCCATAAAGAAAAAATACTCTGGAGAATATCTCATCCCCAGAGTATTTTTACACTAAATAACATTATTTTTCCTAGCCTCTAGGTCATTACCGTTTTCTTCAGCTAAAGGAAGGTACTTAGCAATTAATTCAATTGCATAAAGACTGAGTGCATCTGTGATAGGTTGAGAAACTTTGCAAGTATAAGCTTCTATAGCATGTGTTAATGCATCCATTCCTATAGCAGCAGAATAGATTTAGGCAGCGTTACACTGGTCATCAATTTCACTATCTCGCTAACCAGCCACCGTCAACAACTAGTATGTGACCATTCATATAATCTGAAGCACGGCTAGATAAGAAAACAACAGCTCCCAATAAATCAAATGGATTACCCCATTTCGCTGCTGGAATTCTAGAGAGAATTTCTTTATTACGAGATTCATCTTGACGAATAGGTTCTGTGTTCGATGTGGCAATGTATCCTGGCGCAATTGCATTAGTTTGAATATTATGTTCCGCTAATTCATTCGCAAAGGCCTTGGTTAATCCAGCTACACCATGTTTACTCGCCGTGTAAGGGGGCACAAATTTCCCACCTTGAAACGTCAGCATAGAGGCAATGTTAATTATCTTTCCGCCACCTTGCTCTTTCATGATTTTCGCGATTCTTTGACTTAAATAATATACAGCATTTAAGTTAAGATCCATGACAGCGTTCCAATCCTCATCTTGGTATTCTAGCAAAGGAGCGCGACGAATCGTTCCAGCATTATTAACGAGTATATCTACCCTCCCATATACATCCATACAATGCTTCACAACAACATCAATATTTTCTTTTTTACTTAAGTCCGTTTGGTGGAATTCTACTTTACAACCCTCATATTCTATTAATCTCTTTGTTTCTTCCCATTCGTGTTTATGTGTTACGATAAAAAGATCGGCACCAGCTTTTGCTAGTGCAACTGCAAATCCTTGACCGAGTCCTGTCCCTCCACCAGTTACAATGGCTACTTTACCATCTAATTTAAATAAGTCTAACGAAAACTCTGTTAAGTCCATACTTTAACTCCTCCTAAATTAGGATCGGATTTCATTTTTTTAATCAAACTTATTCTCGTTTAAGGGAGAGTATCATTTAACGGATGTCATCCATTTTCACCAGGTCCATATCGGTGTATGTTTTGTTTTCACCAGCCATTCCCCAGATGAACGCATAGTTACTAGTGGCACTTCCACAATGAATCGACCATGGTGGAGAAATCACAGCCTGTTCATTTTTCATCACAATATGACGTGTTTGATCTGGCTCTCCCATGAAGTGGAACATTCTTGATTCTTTATCAAGATCAATATATAAGTACACTTCCATACGACGGTCATGAACATGTGTCGGCATCGAGTTCCAAACACTCCCCTCACTCAGTTGCGTTAGACCCATTACCACTTGACAGCTTTGAATACCTTCGTGATGAATCATACGACGGATGACTCTCTCATTGGCATTTTTTCTCGTACCTAACTCATCTCCATGGTTTTCTTTAAAGGATGCTTTTTGAACTGGATATTCTTTGTGTGCTGGAGCAGATATTATGTAAAATTTCGCGACCTGATCCTCTGAATCACTGGAGAAAACCAATTCCTTTTTCCCAAGGCCGATATACAAGCAATCTTTTTTTTCAAGAACGTATTCTTCTCCATCTACCTTGATAGAACCTCTTCCACCCACATTTATTATTCCAACTTCACGTCTTTCCAGGAAATAAGTAGCCTTAATCTCATCATTTCCCTTTAAATAAAGTGCTTCAGTAGAAGGTGTGATTCCACCAATAATCACGCGATCTTCCATTGAATAAGTTAGCTTAATTTCACCTGAGATGAATAAATCTTCGACGAGGAAGTGTTTTCGAAGCTCCTCTGTATTAAAAGTTCTTGCATGTTCTGGATGAACCGAATAACGTCTTTCCATTATTTGTATCCTCCTTTTTTGATAAATATTAATGGTCCTATAAATTTTCCCTAGCTCAGTCCTAGAATAGGTTCTATTTTAATAACCACTGATTATTCAACAGTAAATCTATCTCCTCCGGCATATTACGTTATTCCTTCTCCGCTGTGTCTCGTTCTATTAAATATTTGAAAGGAAAACCACATGAGTACAAAAGCGAGTACACTAAAACTCAAGAAAGGAATTAAACCAGGTATCATCTTCACCAAAAGGTAAAATAGTCCGCAGCTTGATAACATTGCGATTGCATGGAATGGGTTTCCTAACGTAAGCAGAAAACATGTTTTAAACATTTGGATAATTGACAATTGAAAATGGACAAACACAGGTGCCCAAAGTAACCACATGAAGATGTAAATATTCGACAGAATAACTATACTGAAAAATAATAAATCAAAGATCACTCCATCTAACCCCTTGAATAGCCTTAGATAAAAAAATAGAATAAACCCTACTGTTACCATGCTCCAACCTGAAAAATTCGCATGGGAAAAATCATTAAAATAATACTTTTTAAAGGTATAAAAAATGGGGATATCTCGTTCGCCTTGAATCCATTTTCTACTAATAGCAAACATGGCTGCAGTCGCAGGAAAAATACCAAATATACCCAAACCAATTAAAATGAACAAAAGCCAGCAGACCTGTAGAATAAATAACTTTGAAATCCAGTTCATTATTATATAAAGACCACCTAAAACTTTCTGTTCTTCCATAAAATGTTCCTCCGCGTTTTATCTAATAGAGAGGAGGCAAACAAAGATAATGTTGCCTCCTTCTAAGCTATTACTCTTTCAATTTCACTTCTATCACAGGCCTAAATTCTTTGTTAGAGTTTTCAAAAGTACCATAAAATACGAAGGACTCTCCTCCTCTTGTCTCAGTTCCAGATAAACGGAAAGACAATTCCTTATCATTTTGTTGAATAGCCTCATTTACTTGTTGTGTTATATCAATTTCATGTATTCCCTGTTTCGGAATAAGCTGGGCAATGGTAGTACCCATAGATTCCGGTTTATTGCTCCATGTTAACGTGCTTTCGTCCCATTGATCACTATTTAATAGCATTATTTGTTGATTTGGCGAATTCTGTCCGACAATCGTCATGTAAAGTTTTAATTTTATCGATAGTATACGATCTTTTTTTGCTTCTAATTGACTAATATTAAACTTTACGAATGATTCTCTAACATAACCTGGGCTATCTAGCTTCGATTCCATTTTACTGTCTGAACCAAAGTTGATACTGGCAAATCCCCCGTCACGGACAAAAGCATCATCACTTGAATCGATATTGATTTTACCATCTTCATCGATGATCTCGATCGGAACATGCGTAATTGGGGTTGCTTTCCCTGTGTCTTCGCCTATATTTTTTATCGTGACATTATCTATATAGACTTCTGACTTGTTGCGCACTTCAAACCCTGACCGTCCAGGTGTGGTTTTTAACTCAGGAATCTCGCCATCAAACAAGGTAATTCCATCCACGACTAATTTGTAATGGCTACCAGTATATTTAAGCTTAATTTTATGCTCAATCCCATATTTGAGCGGGATACCAGGCATATTCAATATTCCTGTATGACCTTGTGCATCCCAGTATCTCCATCCATCAGATTCAGAATCGTATCCGATTCGGGTATAACTTTCAGGGGAGGTGTACCGGATAATGACACCCGACATACTCTTATTTTTTGGCGAGAGGGTAAAATCAACCTCCCCATCTGCAATATCATTTGTATTGGCATCTAATGCAACGGTCTGATATCGGTCTGTCTTCACCAGCATTTTATTATTTTCTGGTTCAATATCTCCATTTCCATATGCAACAGTCCACTCTTTGAGATCTCCATCGTTAAAGTCTTGATCAGGTACTGTTTCCTTAGGCAGTTCTACAGAACCTTTATCTACTGTGAAGTCATCTAAGACAAAATCATGCATTCCTGTTACATTCTTTAATATCCTGAAAACATAGTCACCTTCAGGTCCTGTCGTAAATGTTTTATGATAATAAAATTTTGAGTAATCTAATTTATCTTCAAATAAGTCTTTGGCTTCTTTGCCAAAACCGCTTGTAACAGCGATACTATAAGATTTGTCCGTCTTTAGCCAATATGGGAATGAGACCGTATACGTTGTATTTGGTTCAAGCTTTACATTGATTGGCAATGTTCGAACCGCTTCACTTGTCTCAGGATTCGCATTTGTCTCACGGAATTTAAACGAATACTTTCCATTGATCGTATCCGATGTGAAGCCTGTGTGCGTCTCAGATAGATGCGCTCTATTCACATACTTCACAGGTACGAATGGACCCCATCCTTCTTCATTACTTTCGAAGTCCTCAAAGAAATAGTGTTCTCCTTTAGCCGTCCTGTCAATTTCGATTATTCTGATATTATCAAAGCTGGCTGATGCACTATTGGAATCACCTACTGCATTAGCCTTTAAATAAAGGTAAGCAGAACCATGACCTTTTGGAACTGTGAACTCGACTTTTAATCGTTGCAGCTTTGTTTTCGCAGAATACATTAACGTATTATAGTACCCATTCGGAATATCTGATTTTTCCATTACATTATAAACTTCTTTATCACCGTAATCTTTTACACCAATAGTCGCCGTTCTTCCATTTTCCACTTCAGCCCAAACGGATGCCTGATATGTTTTCCCTCCTTTTAACCCTTTTATTTTTTGTTCCAATACTGCACCCTCTCCATTATTCCCCTTCACTTCAAGATAAGCATCTCCGGCTGCGTTTGTCTTGATTTGTACATGGTCTTTCTTATCATTTGTTGAAGTCACTTTCCAATTATCGAATGTTCTACTGTCAAACCCTGGGTCTTTAACAAGGCCACCTTCGCCAAAATTAGTTTTTTCTAAAGACCGAATAGGGTCATTAGATTTTTCTTTATAAAGAACATATGGTGTATTCTTTTGCGCAACAATTGTTACCTTTTGGTCTTTTACATCAATCTTAGTCACTGACCTTTTACCCGTATCTGTTAATTGATACAGCGTAACCTTTTTCTCTTTCTTCCAGCTCTCAGGAAGTTCCCATGTCGTTGTTCCACCTTCCGAATTCCAATGGTAAATTTTATTTTCTTCCTCTGGGCTCCAAGGGATGAAAATTTGTGTGAACTGAGGTATGGTTTCCTTATTCAAAGTTAAGGCACCCTTATTGTCTTTAAAGCGCTTAAATTGTTTTTGGTACTTTGCAATCAGTTTGCCGTCTTTCTTTAATTCAACAATCGGATTTATCATTTGATATTCTTTTGTTTCTTCTGGTTGACCTTTATCAACGACCGTTGCCTGTAGTCCTTCATTAAAGAGAACTTCTTGATTTTCGGTCCACTTCTCAATCTCATGATGCTGCATATATTTAAAAATTAAGTTATTTGTATAGAACATAGCTATTTGTTCATTTATTGTTTGTCCTGTTACCCCTTGGTCCTCATTCTTGTCATCCCCATATCCCATTGATCCTGCATGTCTAGATTCCAATAGCATAGGATCGTAGAAATACGAATCTGTTACATGATTTTTTATAAACCGAGTAACTTTACTAGTTTGTTTCGGAACATGATACCAAATACTGTATCGCTCAAGGGCGCCGCCAAACTCACTTCCCATAAACAGTCCATTGTCCATGACCTCTTTTGCCAGTTTCCATTGGGAGTATCCTACACCATCGTAGACGTCCCAATAAATCCATTTTAAGTTTGGAACATTATCTTTCAATTCTTTTACTCTTGCGGCAAAACCAGTTGGTCCTGAATCAAGAGCATCGTTATAACGATTAATTTTCTTAGAGAGATCAAGTGAATTCCAACCATCCACCGGACGTGCTAAGTCATATGAAAAATACTTCGCTTCCGGATATATTTCAGTGTGATTTAAATGGACACCAACATAAGTATTGTACTTTTCAGCGACATTTACTAAAGTATTAAAATCTTTTAATCCACCTGCTTTAGGGTTAATATTAACCCCATAATCTGGGTGGTTAGAGTCATGTCCTTCCGCTTGGTGCCCTTTATATTGAAGCAATTGACCGAAGCCATCTGTGTATAGATATTGCTTTTTGACCATATCTAATGTTCTTGTAAATGGCCATTGTGCAAGACTTGCACGAGTATAGGCAATATGAGGGATTGTATTTCTGATTACATCGGCTCCTTTAGGCTTTTCCATAATATCTCTGTATCCAATGGCTCCATCTTGCCAAGAAACATCTCCATCTTTATTTTGATCTGCTGTAATGACGATCCGGGAATAGGGAAGTTCTATCTTTTCTTCCTTATCATTGTGGACTTCACGATACGTCCACGGATAATTCCAAACCCCAAGTTCCTTATAGTTGTCCTTTTGTAAAACTTGATAGTAATATCGCTTCTCATATATATTTGAAGCCTCTTTGTTATCTTCCGGAAGCAAGTCAAATGCATTGTTATAAATGGAAGCCGATAGTTCTGATGTATTTAAAATGATATATGTTTTTGGAACAGGTGATGGATCTGGATTATAATCTTTCAAATCAAAAAACTTTTCATCTGTTCCATTCCATGACTTTATGTCAACAGTAGCCGCCTTCGCTTCTTCTTGGTTGCTGCGAATCGATAATAGACGGTGGTTAGGAATCTCTATAGTCTCTACTTTGAAGGACCCTTTTTCTTTTATTTTTTGTGCTTTTATTTCTAATACATTATTTTTTACTTGGACGATCATATTTATTTCGACTTTTAATGGTTCAAAATAGAGCGTATACTCTGCTTGGTTTTTCTTTTTCCTTACTTTTACTTCAGGGTCATATTCTTCCCCATTTATTTTTACAGTCGATAATTTCTCACTTTGACCATAAAGCTTCGCTCCATTTGCTAGCCATTCATATTCTATGACCCTCGGAAACTCCGAATCCAATGTTACTTTTAAATCCTTTGATGATATTGAAAAGAAGCTGGAGTTCTCAACTGCACTTACCTTATTTGGAAAAGAAAGATCCATCGAAAATATACACTGTAAGAAAAGTAAATTGATTATTAATACCAAAACAGGAATTTTTATTTTTTTCAAATCTATCACCCTCTTTAAAGTATTGATCTTACCAATATAAATTCCAATCTTTTGAAAGACGTACTAATGCTTCAAAATAGAAATAGTCGCCCCAAATGCAGCACTCATCAACGCCAAGGTTTCCACCTTTGTGATACACAGCATGTAATAAAATCCCGTTTGATTGTTTATCCTTTGTTGTATACCGATCCATTAATGAACTCATAATTCCTAATGCAGAATTTTCATAAACCCTTTTATTATCATCTGATAATGGCAAATATTTAGATAATTCAAGCAGGCCGCATGCTGCAATTGCCGCTGCAGAACTATCCCGCTCTTCTGTTCCTTCTGTAAAAATTAGATCCCAATAACAAACAAGGTCATCTGGTAAACGATTTAAAAAATAGTTGGTATTTTTTTTTGCCGTTTCGATTAAACGCCAATCCTTGGTATAATGATAGCTTAGCGGGAAGCCGTACATAGCCCATGCCTGTCCTCTCGACCAACAAGATTCGTCAGAATAACCTTGTTTCGTATCTCCTTTTAATGGTTTTCCAGTCTCAGGGCACATATAAAAGGTATGGTACGTAGAGGCGTCATCACGAACGATATAATTTGCCGCTTTTTGAATATGACTATATGCCGCATCGTAATATTTTGGGTTGCCTGTTTCTTCAAATGCCCAATAAAGTAAAGGGAGGTTCATATTGCAATCAATAATGATCCTTCCTCGTTGTTTCGGGTCATTTAAATCACCCCAAGCTTGAATAATCCCCGCCTCATCATAATATCGGGTCATAAGTAAATCAGCGGCATCTAGTGCTATTTGTTTTGCCTCTTTGTTCCCAGTGAGTTTATAAGCACTTACAACAGATAAGGTATATAAAAAGCCAACATCATGATGATTCAAATGGATTTTTTTATCGAGTCTCTCTCTGAAACTCTCAAGTTGGATCTCTGCAACATCACGATATTTATTGTCTCCTGTCACCTCATAAGCCAACCACAGCATTCCAGTCCAAAAGCTTCCCGTCCAATCAATGTTTTCAATTGCCCGGTAGTTCAAATGTTCACTAGATGATGAAGGGAATTTGTGTGTGAATGTAGAAAGATTTTCATCAATCTTTTTTAAGACATATCGAATTGCTTCTTCAACTTGTTTTTGGGATAAATTTGATTGCCTTTCTAAAAGCCCTTTATTTTGAATCCCTTCATCCTGGATTTTTTTAAATAAGGATTCATTCATAAGTTGTGACATAAACCCAGCTCCTTTTTTCCAATTTTATATACAAGATCATCCTCTGCATTATGAATGTAGAAATGATCATTTGTTTCTATAAATTTCGGTGGTCTCACCCAATAATGATCGAAAAGGGCATTATCTGGATTGGCTAGGACAGCCATAGAAAGTGTTGCTTCACCACTTGTTATATTACCTGTCAGTGTCGGTATTAAAGTTATTCGTGGATCTATTAAATTAGCATTAGGCTGGCCATGTTTTTCGATAGGCTTCCGATCTCCATATAGACTCAAAACTCCGCTAGCACCAAGTTGTGTATTTACATATAAGCTATTCTTATCTTTAAAAATTTCAATTTCATCATTAGGTATGGCGAAACCGCCTTCCATTGAGTTCAGAATCCGTCTGGTGGAAATATGATGAACCCGGACATGCCAATGAGAGACCGGAATTAACCAAGTGCTTATCCAAACATCACGCCAAGGTTTCCACACTGAAAATAACACATCTTCGTATATTTCAGCTTTTTCGCATTTTCTTCTCATCCTATAATTGTCATCGTTTTCACTGAGTAAAAGCATTGAATCAAGTGCTGTATTCGTTATTCCATAAGCACCTTTGGAAATGTTGAAACCATAAACATTGGAATACGCAAATTTCGAATATTTCTCTGCAGAATGATGAGGTTCAAAATCGGCATATTGCCCAGAGGTTAAGGCAAATACGTGTTTATGCTTTGAATCACGGCAAATGATCATACCAGGATGCTTTTGTACGGACTTTTCATTTAAATCAGGCATCTTCTCCTCTTGTGAAGTCCAAAAAGGATGATCATCGGGAAGAGCTAATATTAAAAAAATTTTAAAAGCCCAATAGGGAGATCCTGGGGCATTGTAGTTTTCCGCCATGGCTAAATTCGGGTATCCGTAACCAATGGATAACAATCCATCTCTAGTAAATATCGGGCGTTCGAACCACCAACGCAAATTTCTCAATATCATTCCTTTCAACATACCCCAATTGAATTCTTCAATTTCTGCAAATGCAAGTGCACTCCAAAAAGCACCTTGCGCAAACCTGTATGTCATACTTCTGCCAAATGGAAATGTTGAACCATCTTCTGAAAACCAATATATAAAATCCTTTGAAAATTGTAACGCTCTTTCTTTAAAAAGCAGTGTCCTTTGAGGATCGCTTTTTTCCATGAACTTTGCATAGATCAAGCTGTAAAAATGGATCGCAAACGGAACATAAAAATCTTTTTGCTCCGTTAGGCCATCAGAATACCACCCGTCACCCAAATAAAACTCTTCAATGTTTTCGAGGCTTTTTTCCATCACATTTTGGTCAAATGGAAATCCAGATTCTTTTAAACTTAAATTAATAACAACTTTAAAGAAGTTCCAATTGTTATTAACGACTTTTACTTGATTGGCTTTATATAACCATCGATAAATATTTTGTTTATCCCCTTCGGAAAGCTCCTTCAACTCTTTTTTTGAAAGATAGGCTAATGCCAATGCAATAATGGGCATCTCCGCTACACGCTGATCATAATCTTTTGGGTCCCCCCAATATTCGCAATGATTTGGATCCGTTCCATTGGCAATCCCTCTTAGTATCCCACTTAGGGAATTAGGGGGCTCCCCACCGCCTGCAAGATAGGGAACGATTCCCAACAATGGTCTTATAAAAGCTTCCATACCTGCTATTTCCCTTGAATGGACTGCTCCAGTTTCGCCTAAATGAATGCGGGTATGACCGCTTGAATAATGCTTTTCAAAAGGTTTGATAAGGGTCAAAAGAATTCTTTGTACATCTTGTTTTGTTTTTAAAGGGTTGGAATGAAGCTCTTGTAAAGCATTTGTCATTTTGTATCCCTTTCTATGAAACAGAGATGCCTCAAAAGAACTGACCCTTTCGGGAATCCCTGTTTCAGGCATCTTATTAGATTGATTTTAAACTGATGAAAAGTAGACATATAATACTACACACAAGGATGTGGTGATTCTCTACATATTTTTCTTATATTTGTTATAAGCGTCTTGATTGGCATCTATATATTTCTCGACTCCTAGTTTTTTTAACTTTTCCACAAAGCCTTTATGATCTACTTTTTCTTTTCCCAGCACCCATTTTTGCATGGTTTCTTCAATATAGGTTGTAAGTTGGGCACCACTGTCAGCAACAATTTTTTCTTCCTCATTATTAAAATTCAAAACTGGGAAAGCTTCTCTCATGTATTTACCTTTTTCATATAGCTCGACACCCTTAACTCCTTCCTCATGCAAAAACTGTTTTTCGTATTCAGAATCATGATGATAGACGAATGAGTGCTGAACACCATATTCCCTTAGGGATTCAGGGATACTTTCACTATTCAATATTTCCTCTTTTAAGACCGGTTTTCCATCCTTGAGGTCATATGTGACACCTTCAATACCATAATTCATGATTTTTCTTCCTTCATCTGTAAAGAGGAAATCAAGATATTTTATGGCTATAGCTGGGTCTTCTGTTTTAAAACCAATAGCAATCCCTTCGGTTGTTAATGGGCTGCGAGATGTTGGCTCTACCCGTTCCCCTTTTGGATTTTCTGGAGGTGCCATCGTCACAAAATGAAAACCAGGAATCTTTTCAGGTAATTTACCATTAAACGCAGACGTACTCGGGAACCAATCGCGTGTGGATCCACCGATGTTATTACCCAGCATATAGTCCCTTGCAGCACTTCCACGCGTAAAAATCTCAGGGTCTAGCAATCCTTCTTTATACCATTTAGCTAAGTTTTCCATTGCTTCTCCGAATTCCTTTTCCATTGGACCAAACCGAACTTTATCATCATCTATATACAACCCTTCACTTGCTCCCCATAAAGTCACAAGCTGATTAAATGCAAAGTTTTCCCTCATAAAAAATGGTATTTCATCTTTTTTCCCATTGCCATTCGGGTCTTTTTCTTTAAATGCTTTAAGAACTTTATAATAGTCCTCAACGGTTTCAGGCATCTTTAAACCCAGTTTATCTAACCAATCCTGACGGATAAAATATCCTTCTGCCGTACCTTCACTATAGATAAATGGAATCATATAAATCTTCCCATCCGATGCAGCAAGTGTTTTAAGCTCTGGATATTTTTTAAAATACTTTTGAATATTTGGCGCGTGATCTTTTATAAGGCCATCAAGAGGTAAAAAAGCGCCTTCAACTGAATATTTGTTAATGTCATCTTTTGACCCATACACTAGATTTGGAATTTCCCCAGATGCAATCATTAAGTTAAAAGCTTCCTGACTGTTCGTTGATGTTTTAGAACTAACCCCTTTTAATGACACATTAGTTAATTCGCTAATTTTTTTGAACGCTGCCCAATCATCATTAAAAACGTATTTCCCATCCAAATAATTGTAGTGAATCGTTAACTCGGATGGTTTCTTGGACACTAAATATGGCTTATTTGGGTCAACTTTTTCCTCTGTTGTTTCGTTCTTTTTTTCATTTGATGCCATCATGTTACAACCCGTCATCAGCAATGAAGTAAGTAAGATTGGAATAATAAATTTTCTCCCTTTCATGTTCTACCCCCACTCAATTATTTGAAGATTGCTTATTGGCAACCAAACTCCATTTTTCAAGAAATGATTTTCACTCTTTAATGCCGCCTATCATGGTTCCTTTAACAAAATACTTTTGAAGGAAGGGATAGACAGCAACAATTGGTATGACGGAAATGACAATTGTTGCATAAATAATTGTTTCAGTAGAAAATTTCGTAGATAAATCCACGCCTGTCATAAACTCTTCTTTTACACTTAACTCGACTATCATTTTTTTCAACAATACTTGCAAAGGCATAAGATCATCATTTTTTAAGAGTATCATTGCCCAAAAATACCCGTTCCATCTACTAACGGCATAGTATAAACCTACAGTAATGAGGGCAGGTTTGGATAAAGGTAAAAATATCTTCCATAAAATTTGTAAGTCGTTTGCTCCGTCTACTTTCGCGGACTCTTCAAGAGAATCGGGAATAGACTGGAAAAATGTTCTTAAAATAAACACCAAGAAAGCCGAAATCCCAAAACCGACAATGATTCCAGTCCGAGAATCTAAAAGGCCTAATTCCCGGAAGTTTAGATAAGTTGGGATAATCCCGGCATTGAACCACATGGTAAACGCTACGAAAAAAGCAATAAAAGCTTTTCCAGAGAGCCTTTTTTTAGATAGCGGGTAAGCACCGCAAGTAGTAAGCACTAGGTTCACAAAGGTACCTACCAAAGTATAAAAAATGGTGTTCCCGTATGCTTTCCAAATTCCTGGCTCACTTAAAACCCTGACATAGGATTCAAAATTTATATCTTTTGGGAACAACAAGACCTTTCCTGTTCTAACAGCATCTCCTGAACTAATGGAAGCAGATAAAACATAAATGAAAGGATACAAGCAGGCAACTGCTAGGATTCCCAGGATTAAATAAATGAAAATTGAGCTTATTCGACCCAAAATATTGATATTTTTCAATAGCTTAACACCTACCATAACCCATTGTTTGTGATTCTTCTGCTCATTGTGTTCGCAAAAACGACTAAAATGAGGCCTACCACAGAATTAAACAATCCCGCTGCAGCTGCAACTTCATATTGACCTTCCATTAATCCAGCTCGATAGACATATGTGTTAATGACATCGGCCGTTTCATAGGTAGAAGGTTGGTAAAGTAAGATGATCGCCTCATAGCCGACCTCCAAAAAATTGCCGATATTAATAATGAACAAGATAACAATTGTTGGAATTATACTTGGAATCGTAACATGAATCATTTGCTGCCATCTGTTTGCCCCATCCATTTTTGCTGCTTCATATAATGCCGGATTAATACCAGCAATCGCCGCAAGATAGATAATGGCATTAAAACCAACATCTTTCCAAATTTGAACGGAAGAAATATAAATGGTTCTAAAATATTCAGGTTCAGATAGAAAATACTTGCTCTTGCCCCCAATCATTTCAATGAAATGATTTATGATACCACTAGTTGGGGATAAGAAGTTGGTCACAATTCCTGCAATGACTACAACTGATATAAAATGAGGTAAATACGTAATCGTTTGAACAGATCGTTTAAACAACTCATTTTTCACTTCGTTTAATGTGAGCGCTAGAATAATAGGTGCAGGAAAAGCAAAAAGTAAACTGTATAAACTGATTAGTACTGTGTTTCTTAATGTTCTAATGAAATATTCAGATCCAAAGAATCGTCCAAAGTTTTCAAATCCTACCCACGGACTCTCATTTATACCTTTGAACAAGCTATAATCTTTAAAGGCAATCTGCAATCCCAATATCGGTTTATACGCAAATACTAAAAACCATAAAATAAATGGGATCAATAATAAGTAGAGATATTTATCTCTTGCAATCTTCCTTCTAACTAAATACCATTTACTTGCTGTTTTCTCCATTTGAAAATTAAGAATTATTTTTCTAGTTGTAGACAATGGACTTTTCAAAAATGTCCCCCCCCCCTCCTTGTAAATAACTGTTTTGTAATCGCTTTCTGTCCCTACCTTACATTAGAATATGGAAAGCGAATACTTTCATTTTTTTAAATCCGTGATAAAAAATATCATTTTTTAAAATTTTGTATATAAATTCGAAAAATTATAAATATTTAGTATATGAATATTTCCTAAACTTTCTTTTGCAAAACAAAAAATACCCGGATTATCATCACAACAATTGATAATCTGGGATTCATACTCTATTTATTCATTATATTGTCCAGGTGATATCCCTGTATATTTTTTAAATAACCTAATAAATGTCTGTACATTATTAAAACCAACCATTTCCGAAACTTGGTGTACTTTGAAATGATGATTTTTGAACATTTCTTTGGATTTTTCAATTCGGTAACGGTTTAAAAATTCTTTAAAGTTTTGTCCGATATGTGTTTTAAACAAGGTACTAATATAACTAGAAGACAAATTAAAATTCTCCGCTAGATCGTTTAAAGATATATCTTTTTCGTAGTTATCATAGATATACTGAACAAGTTTTTCGGTCATCGTGGAACTTTCTTTTTCTTTTCCTATCGTAATGATATCAAATAATTGGTTGAACTTGTCTCTGATGATGATTTCTAACGTTTCCTTATTATCTAATCTAGATAATTCATGCGAAATAAATAATTTATGTTTATCATGGTTCTCAATCCTTTCATTCCTAGATTGTAATATCCGCTGAATAGTTGAATCGAGCGCAGCTACAAAATAAGTTAATGTGTCTTGGTGTAATTTTCTTTCATACAAGTTCTCTTTTATTAATAAGTCGATTATTTTTTCTGCTTTTTCCTTTGCTGATATTGAAAAATAGATAAATTCCCTTTCCAAATCTAAAGGATAATAATAATTGCTTTCTACAAGATGCTGAACATCTTCCTTTGCAATAATCGTTTTCTTCTCAATAGAAAACTTATATTCCAGTAATTCTAAAGTATTTTGAAAATCAGTTTCAATCTTTTCAATGGTATTCACTGAGGTACCAATCGAAGCGATTACAGGTAATTTTAACGTTTTTTCCATTTCAAGAATATAAGATTGTATCAATTCTTTCATATCAGATAAACCTTGATCGCACATTAGTAAAACAAATCGATTATTACTTAATTCCACAATTTCAAAATCACTGTGATTGCTATATAAATCCTTTAAATAGGAAATTGCCTTCACCTTTAAGACTGTATATCGTTCTTGGAAGGTAGTATCATGGAGCTCTCTTTGGAAATCCAATTCAAAAATAATAATCCTGAAGGGCTTCATTAAAACCGTTACATCATACTTCCTAATAAAGTAATCAGCTTTTTGACACGTTAATATACCCATTAGTAACTCACGGATAAAATTATTTCTTAAAGATTGTTCATTCGTTTGTATGATTTCTATTAACTTTTCATTTGTATTCTTTAAATTGTAGATGGATTTTTCAATATGGCTTAATTCATCTTTTTCAGGATGTGAAGAGAACATCTCTGCTATTTTTTTAATAGGGTGATAGGATCTAGAAATAAACATAAAAGATAGAACAAATCCTACCGTCAATAAAATCACTAATAAAAATAGCAGACTAGTAATCGAATGAGGATGAATAATACCATTTTCTACAACGGGAGATTTAATCGCATAATTAATCTCATTTATCGTATCCGAGGGTATCAAATGGTATTGATTTTCTTTATTCTCAATATATTGATATTCCTCTAGTTCTTTCGATACTTTATTTAATATATTCTTAGGATATGTTGTATTTGAAGAATTAAATATATGATTCTTATCGTAAAAAATGGAAAAGGAATCATTATTGTTTAACTCTGAATATGGAAAATATCCTTTGGTATTGAACGTTACAAAAAACACCACATCTTTGTTTGTATCAAGTAATTCTTTTTTTATGATTGTAAAAGAATCTTTAGGGTGCTCATTGGGTAGAACTAATGCTTCCTGATTACGGTAGTTTATTTTCGTCTTTTCAAGATATTGGTCTAATTTCTTTTGTTCTTTATTTGGTAGCTTTAAATTACTAAGGAATTGATGGTACGACATAGTTGCATTCGGTGTTATGACAAGGCCTGTCTTATTTTTATAAATTGAAATTTTATATTCATAATTTGAAAAAGAGGTTATGTCTTGTTGCAATAGATTGTAAACTCTTGATATATCATAGTAATCTGGATTCTCGTCTGTATTTTTTGTATATTGTATAAATTCATGATTAGATTCTATTTGTATAAGCTGAAGCAATGCCATTTCCATTGTTCTGTCAATTTGTTCTTTTGTTTGCATGATCATTGTCTTATACTTTGATCTTCTCTCATTTTCAGCTATCTGACTATTTTTAAAGTTAAAAATAAACACTGAAACAAGAGTATAGATAATGATAATAATAATAAAAGATGAAAAAAGCTTCCAAAAAAACTTACCTTTCCTCAAGTGCTTTCACCTCCTATTATGTTTAAAAACTTATCTGTTATTTCTGTCTAAAGAATTTCAATTTCTTTAATCTGATGACTCAGTAATAATGTTAATATTATCAGGTTACTGAAAATGGCAGAATCAAAGTCAAATAGGATAAGGAATTGTACGTATACTTTTGGAGTCTTCCTCAAAATAGTAATAAGATTCAAATTAAAAGCAGATGAGAATTTAAAGAGAGCGCTTACAAATAGGTATTACAAAATTAAATCTCCATATCTGTTTCCGAGTAAGCGTATTTCTCTCTGGAATAACGATAAAATGTAAGTTAATGGTCTCTCGCCGGCTCTCTAAAATAATGCTGCTATTTTTTTCGGATGGCGGAAGCATCGGAAGCATTTCTGAGAGCTTTACCAACCCCCCAGTAATAAACGACATAGGAATCATTTCTTTCTGTAAATTTCTAACTATAGACTTTTAATGTACTCTTCAATCAGCACTTCCATATTGCAGCCTCCTATCGCATCAAACTTTTTGCAAAATTCGGACTTTTTTTATCCTTATTTTACTATATCGGTCTATATAACACTTCAAGTGACACGAAGATTGCTTAATTTCTGCTTTTAAGGGTTTTGCATAAGTTACTACTTCGTTTATTTTCTTCTTGTTTAACTTTTCGGTAAAACTATACACCAATAGTGACTTTTTCTTTAACTAGCTGATCGTTACCTTCTCCCTAGGCCCCTTTTCCTTCAATAGCTGTTGCTCCGCCGAATACCTTCGAGAAGGTCTCGAGTGATTGATTTACATAAGGGGGGATTATCAATAGGCTGGTCCACATTATAGGCGGAAGGCACATGAATTTTCACCTCGTCATCAAGGTGGAATTTTCCCTTTAATTCGTTATTTTCTTGGGCTTTAAGTGTCTCCTGTTGGCCTGTAGCATACACCGTATGTCCTATGAACCCAATCAATAACAACGATAGAACCTAGTACAACAACTTTTTCCTTTTCAAACCTGCCACTCCTTTTAATTGGATTTTTATGCTGTCAAGACGATGATAAGTGCTTCATTTAATATGTTTACTGTAATTGGATAGCAAGATAATGGGAATAGGCATTATGCCCTCACTTTACATATAGAAATAGGATAAGTTAAGGACTTTTTTCGTATTTGTTTAGAGTTGAATAGTACATTTCCTTCCAATTATTTTACGAAGATATTAGATCAGTAGGGATAAAAACAAAAAGCACGCCTAAAGGCGGCTTTTAAAAAATGGGACTCTACGTTTTAGGTTAAATACAAAAACTATTTTTCAATCATCTTTCTTCGCAACACATATTTTCCTCATTCATATAAACTAAATGTCCATTGATAAACGTTGCATTTAATTGACTATCAATAAGGACGATATTTGCTTTTTTCCAACGTCTAGTCTGCCGACTTCATGATCAATTCCAAGCAATATTGCGTGGTTCAGACTTACCATAGGCAAGATACTTTCCAGTGGATACCTAAAAAATACCCCGTTCGAAAAAGTGTACTTTTGCGAACGGGGTTCAGGGGATCCTTATCATTTCTCTTCGCCTCACTAGCTTAGACAACTAAAAGGAATCACTTTTACGCTCATTAAAAATAACCTCTTCTAAGTTGAAGAGATTACAGTATTTAGTACACATTTTGGAGCCTTCTAAAATATTGGAACAATAGAATAAAGGAATTCTATGTAGACTATTATAAATCCTTCTAAAACTCTGCCTTGTTAGTTTAATAAGAAATCAACAGTAATCTTTAACAGAGCCAAATTTTTTGATTAAAATTGATTGATAAAAAAAGTGCAAAGCACCACCCATTATTTTAGATGGTACCTCGCACACACTCACTATTTATTGCACTTCTTCAAGATCATAATCTTCATTTACAACAGTAAATTGATCAATTGTAACACCGTCAGAAGTCGTTGTTGTAAAGGTGATTTGATCTTTGTCAACCTTTGCAGTTATTGAAACGGCAATGTTTTCCATGTTTACAAATTCAAATTTCTCATCTGCAACTGCATCATAGTGTTTAGTTCCATTCGTACCAGCGAGAACATAAACAGCTCCGTTTGGATCCTCTTTGCCAGCCTTCAGTTTCTTCGTTCTGCCATAGGCATGATCATGGCCGGAGAAAACGATGTCAATCCCTAATTCATCGACGACTGGCGGTAATTTTTCCTTAATAATTTCATTCCCGCCAAACGGATTTGTGTAATAAGGCGGCTTGTGGGTTACAAGTATTTTCCAAGGCTTGTCCGAATTTTTCACATCTTGTTTAAGCCACTCAAGCTGCTTGTCAAGATCCTCGCTATCACTTGTATACCCTAAAACGCTAATGTGAATATTATTGTAATCAACAGAATACGTACCGCCTTTGTCGACATCTGGTCCATTCTCAGGAGAGTTAAAAATGGCTTTAGCTAAATGTCCATCCGGATCTCCCATGTATTCATGGTTTCCGAGAGTCGCAACAAGATCTGTTGAACGAATATTGGTATATTGGCTCATGATACCTAGTGTATCATCCCATTGCTTGAATTTAGCGGATTCATCAATAAGATCTCCAACATGAATCAAAAACGATAAATCTTTTTTATCTAAATCTCCTAGTATTGTTTGAAAGAGACTTAAATCAGAAGGTGATTGAGTGTCACCTAAAATTGCAAACTCAAAGCTATTCTTCCTTTTTAATGTGGTGAACTCTTGCATTTGTGACCAGTTCACTCCGTCACCAACACGATAAACATATGTCGTATCTTGCTGTAAAAGCTTTAATGTCACTTCATTCACTCTGACAATTCCATTTTTCGTAATATCCTGTTCACCAGAAAATACCTGGTCACTTGAGGAAGCAGCGACTGTTCGAAGGGACTCCTCACCTTTATTGTAATAGTCTTGTTTTCTTGCATATTGAATGAAGGATGAATTTTCTTTTCCTAAAGGACTCGACATCCATGTGAAGCCTTTTGACTTATAAGGGTCACCTGTAGGAGTTGAAATTACATTTTTTATCTCTGTTGCAGTTGTAAGAGATGGATAAGTTTGCGTGTTCACTTTAAACGAATACTTCCCATCTTTAACTCCATATAAAGCGATTTTCTTTACATCATTAGTGATCGAATCAACACGAAGGGTACCATCTTTGTCCGTTTTTCCTAGAAAAACCGGTTCTGTGCTGCCTTCAATAATTGCGAAGATTTCCATATCACTTACTAATTCGTTATGGATATTTTTTGCAGTTATGACAACTGGCTTCCCGATTAATATAGGCTGTGGAATAATGTCGTAAGCACTTTCAATTGCCACGCTAGTTGGTTCCATTGAATAAGTGGTGACAAAGTTTTCTTCTTTAGGATCCTTGTAGGTTAAGTTTGCTTCCATTATTTCATAGCTTAACTTACTGTCTTCTTTCATCGATTCAGGAATTCTAATCTGAATGGTTGCAGCATCTGAAGTTACAGCTGTTTCACCGTTATTCACCAGATTCAATGTAAGGATGCCTGTTTCAGCTTCATAGCTTGAAGTACTTGTGTTAAATCCATTAGAAAACTTGATATCTTCCACTGGATAGTTTTTATCAATGTGCATTTTTATAGCAGACCCCGAGATTTCCGATGGATTCGTGGCTTTAACTGCAAGTTCAAATACATCCCCTAGGAATGCTTGCTCTTGTTTCTTAATGACTTCAATCTTTGCTGAACCTGTATTGACTGTAAAATAGCCAGTTTTAATCGCTTGGTTTCCAAATTTATCAGGAACCATAAGCGTGATCTTATGTGTTCCATCCGCCCATTTGAAACCACTTAATGAGACAGATCCATCCATATCGTATGAAAAATGACCTTCCGATTTGGAATAATCTTTCCCATCTACGAAAATATTAATCTTATCCCAATCAATTCCTGTTTTAAAAGGATCGTCTTCATACTCATGAACCTTTGCAGTCAGATTGACAGCATTTCTCGTGAATTCTTTTCCGTCTACGTTAATGGATTCAATAACTGGAGGATATAGATCATCCACTTTTTCTCCATAAACTGCCCGGATATTATCAAAATAAATGGAGCCTTTTGTCATAGGTCCGGTAATTCCAGATTTTGTAGACATCAATCGTATCGCTTGGGTCCCAGATAATTTGTAAGGGCCTGTAAACGATTCAGGAATTTCCGCTTCAATGTATTTCCATCCAGTCCAGTCAATACCTGGTTTTTCCTGAGTAAGATTAAGTGTCTGACTTTTACCATTTCCATCTACTATTAACATTCTCAGCCAATAGCCTTGAGCTTCTGGAGTTCCATAAACCCACATTCCTATACTTGATGGATCTCCATCAATGTCTGTATTTGTACCAGAGCCGGCATAAACACCAAGTGTTGTTCCTGTTTGTGCATTTGTAAAATCGAAATCCATTTTTAATGACTGATCACCAAATCTTACTGGTGCAGGATATTTAGTTAAACTCAGCGTCCCTTTTTCACCGCGATTTGCAGTCGATGTCTTCCATCCGCCAAGCTCTTTTTCAAAGTCAAATAAAACTTCAGGAAGCTTTCCAACAGAAACATTCATTTGAGCTGTATGATTTGAGTCCTTTAAGCGAGCTGTGATTGTCCCTGAAACAGTTTGATCTCCTGTGTGCAGGATTCCAGATTCATCAATTGTTCCCATACCTTCTGGAATTTCAAATTCAATATCTCGTAAACTCCAGTCTACAAATCTCTTTTGAAATTTTGCTACTAGATTTAACGAGGTCTCACTATTTCTAGCTACTGTTAATTCAGATGAGGTGAAGTACATCTCGTCGGGCTTGGCGATTTCAATAATACTTTTTCCAACCTCTTTACCTTCATGTTTCAATAAAACATAAAATTGACCAGTTTTCCCGTTTGAAATAAATTTTCCATTTTCATCGATTGTACCATATGAAGAATCGGCTAGTTCCCAAGTTAAACCAGATGCAGGCAGAGGAGCAGATGCCATAGAATTGTCTCTTCCCTTAGCACTGAATTGAATGGTTGAGCCAGGGGTAAAGGATTTATCATACGGTTCGATATGAGCCGATTTGAAAAGATGATCTGATGGCTCTTTAGAAACAATCAGCCAAGTGTTTGCTACACTTCTTTCATTACGGTCGGATGGTTTATTATCTACCTCGAGATCGTCACCGCCTAGTTCACGAGTTGTAAAGGTAGAAGAGCCTCCACCGTCAAGGTTTAAAGCATTTACTGCTCCTAAATCGATCATCAATTGTGCCAAATCTGGCATAGAGATTCCACTTGAATAAGGCTCTTGTCTCCCGTCAATTACAACAAAAAAAACATCGCCGTCTTCTTTAATGCCGACAGCCGTTCGCGGCTCTTTGTCTGCTCCTGTTTGTGGAGTCTGATAGATTTGGCCATCTTTTACTAGAATTGCATTTCCGCCAAGAGCTTCCTGTAATTGGTCCTTCATTCCTTCATATTCCGCATTGTTACCAATGACTGCATCCCCGGTTTTCTTTATGCCAAAGAAATTCCACTCTTGTCCACTTTGTGCTTTTACAGCTTTTCCATCTTTGTAAACAACACCAACGGGTTCACCTGTGGCCATATTATAGAAATCTGCATTCACAGCTGCTACGACTTTATGATTTTCCCCATTGGCTGCATTCGCTTGCTGTCTAACAGGCTGAAGACCAAATGCTTCTCCGTCATCAGGTGTGCCTGCTTCTATAGATACCGTCGGATTATCTGTATCAACATCTACTACGAAACTCTCAATCATTTTTCCGTCTTTTCCTTCAAAACTGTAGTGCTTTTCTTTTACACCCGGTGCTAGATCAGCTTGATATTCGTTGATAGGTGTTTGTACAACAACAGAGCTTAAATCGAAATTGCCCAAGGCTAATGCAAAGCTTGGGGAAATGATACTACTTGCCAAAACAAAAGATAGGGTAAAGAGTACTAGCCTTTTTTTCCAATTTTTCCTCATTTTGAGTCTCCATCGTAAATGTATTTCGTCAAATTTCGGGGATTTTGTTTAAAATTCGACGATATCTTTAAAATAATAGAAAAATATTAATCTATCATTAATTTAACGTAAAGAAATGCAGCATAAAAAAATAATAAATGAACTATATGAAATATGATAAATAAGGATATTTGACCTATGTCCAAGGAGATTAAGAATGGGAAGGGAACAAAAAATGAAGTTGTACCATCAAGGTTATTCAAAAAAATGGAATGATAAAGGTTGATGTTGCAGTTATGCCATATAAAATACAAAACGAATGTTTTTTCTTCCATCTGTATAGGTTTATCAATTTCATAAACCGACACTTTAATGTTATATAAACAAAGGGGCTATGCCCCTTTGCTCTATGGACTTATCCCTGTCAAGTAGAACTAAAAAAGGCTATGCTGCCATCTGGCATCTTCATAGGGAAAAAGAATCCTCATTTTTATACTTATAAGTTTTAAACAAACGTTTATTTAAGTTGATTTTTCATTTTGTTAATATGTTGAAGCAAATAATAGAATTTTTTCTCTAATTTCGTTCCAAAGTTAATACCCAAATTCTCTAGGTTCTAGTGACCTATAGCCATTCTGTACTTTCTAATAATGGCCTAAGGAGATAATAATGATTTCTAATGAAAAATGATATTTCTATTAAGGAAATCAATTTGTTTATTAAAGCTTTCAAAAGATGCGAGGATATACAGGTAAAAAAGCATCTTTATAATGACATTCAATTTTTGAGTGAGATTATAAAACCTTAATCGTCAACATTCATCCTTACCGCTCAGTCTGTGGCCTAGTCCTATCTTTTGACCAATCAATTACAGCATTTTATATATTTCAATTAAGTTATCATCAGGGTCACGAAAATGTGCAACACGCGCTTGCCATTCCTTGCGATCATGAGGTTCATTAACAAATTCAATTTCTTTTTCTCTGAAACGGTTATACGTCTTATCGACATCTTCTACTTGAAATTGAAGTAAAAATCTTGATTGAGACTCAGCTTCTAAAGGCTTATTTTCTTCTCTGACCAATTCGGCCATAACTTTTCGAGATACAAGCTCAATTTTTGTTTCCCCATTATTGAATAGCGCATATTCCATGTCTTCATCGTACCAACTTACTGGAAACTCCAATAAATCTCGGTAAAACATGCCGCTTTTCTTAAAATCTTTGACCAAAAGTCTTATTTGCAACAACTTCAAATCAATCATCTCCTGAAAAATATTATTGAATAGCCGACACCCTCGCCACTCATTGAACATTTCGTTAGTGATTCCAATATTCCTTCTCTATCCTGCTCAGTTATCTGCATAAGAAATGAATCAACATTATTATGAGTCAATAATTTCTATCGTAATTACAGAAAGAATCGTGTTTTTTTCGTTATTGGGGTATTAAATTACCTTAGCTTGATGGGCATGGGGTCCTACCAGCAAAACGCTGAAAACATACGCTAAGGTATTATTCAGGAAACCAAGAGTTACTGAGTCGCCTTATAAATAAAGGATTTATGAGGCATTCCCTACCATAAGAAAAAGGCAGCCTCAGTAACGAGTTGACACAAACTGTGACGCAAATGAGACGGTATGAAAATTAATTATATGAGTTCGATCTGCTTTGTTTCTTATGTTGGGATAAACGATAAAGGCCACTAATGAGGTAGTACAGAAAGAAGTAACCAAAGGTAATGATGTGTCGTTTGCACATCTCATCAAAATGGCAATAAGATTCATTTCATATATGCCCATTAGTAATACCCCTAGTTAAAAAAAGAAGATGCGAGTTAAATGATATACTCACATCTTACTAGATTTATATTATTACATACTTTTTTCGTTCTTAATTTTCGATTGCTCTTGTTCTGGCTCATCATCTGAAACCAGATCTTGTGTTGACTTTTTAAATTCCTTTAATGTTGAACCGACTGCACGACCTAGTTCTGGCAATTTTGATGGACCGAAAACGATTAATGCAATAACAAGGATTAGTATCAAACCGGGAATCCCTATATTTTGTAACATAAAGTTGACCTCCTATTGTTGATTGTAGACTTATGATCTATTAACCTAAATTTGTCATACGATCCTATTTTAAGAAATGATTAAAATATTGCTATACTATTCTTTACTGCCAACAGTGAATGGTTTGGAAGCTTGTTGATCACTCAATTGCCTTACCTCGTCCTGAGTCAACGGGAGGTCAAATACGCGAACGTCGTCCAGCAGTCCATTGTAAGCTTCTCCGCCGGTTTCGGTGGCTCCCAGTACGATTTTACTCGTCACAGTCGAAAGCGGTCCGAGATTCGTTGTATCGCTTGCCACTAAGTTACCGTCGACATAAATCTTCAGCCCAGTTGAATGATTGTAGGAAGCCACATAATGATGCCAATTGTTATCGTTGTAGGTCCATGGAAATGCCAGCGCTGTATAACCGGCTGAAGCATTGGGCCAATAGGCCACGCGAGCTTGACCCCCGCTTGTCAACTGAAGGGCCGTGAAACGATTACTGTGACGGAAAATGCTCGTGGTGCCGGTTGCAGGCTGAGAAGTCTTGAACCACAACGACACGGACTCGTCACCTGTTTTATTCAAAGTTGTCGAAGAGTTGAACTCGGCCCTTGAGCCGCCGCTGAAAGCAAGCGCTCCGCCTTTGCCCGAATCGGTCCAAGTCGGGTTGTTAACCAGAGTTCCGGTGTTGCCGTTGCCTGAAGAATCGCCGACGGTTGTACCGGAGCCTTCATCGAACTTCCAGTGGGCTACTATTTCGGCAGGCTTTACAGTTACTCTAATGCTTGTTGTCAAAGGCACGTTATTGGGATTTTCCACCCCATTTGGCAAAGTTACAGTTCCATTTACAGTGAAGGTCTGCACAGTCTTTAAAGTGGGATCATAGTTTGAAGCATCTACATTCCATGTCACTTTGGCTCGAATGGGGTGGCTGCCTGAAACGGTAACCAAGTCTACAGTCGTTGGCAATCCAAGGGCGTCCGCTGTCTTCGCCGCTCCGATTGCCACCATTATGTCAGCAGGCGCAGTGAGGCTGGTTATTTTTGTTTGAAAATCAATCGTGTACTGTGCTTCTGGAATCCATTGTTTACGGTAGAAATCCCGTCCTTTGACGATGATCTTGTCATCGTAAACTTCCAAATGCCAACCTTGGCTTTCCTGACCATAAAAAGTTGTATAATAGACAGATGCAGTATTAATCATTGTAAAATCCTTCTGGATTATACTTGGACGATGTAGATCTTGATGGGTATGACCTGAGAATAAAATGGACTGTGGGTATTTCGAGAGAATATCGTTCAGTTCTTTATTTTGAATTATTAGAATTGGCAAAGGACAATCAAAAGTCTCTTCCATTTGTTGGTGAAGGAATACAAAAATAGGTTTTTTGTTTTTACTACGTTTTTCCAAAGTATCTTCCAGCCAATTCAATTGTTCCTCGCTTAAATTTGCTGCGTCTTTTAATGGCCCATCTGGTCCCCAGGTTTCAGAGCCAAGAAAAATAAAAGAATAACCTTCGACCATTTTCTCATAATATACGTGATCTTCACCTATAAAGTCTGTAAACCGTTTAATATTCACTTCGTTGCCCTGTCTGTTAAAAAATTCGTGGTTCCCAATGGTCATATACGTTTTCTCTGGTTTAGGAGATTGCTCTAATAGTTCTCTTAATTTTGAATATTCCTTATCTGTACCGTAATTCGTCATATCTCCATTGATAACCATGGCATCTACTTCCGGGTCGATTTCGTAAAGATCTTGAAGTGCAGCCGAAAACTTTTCATAAGTCTGTTGATTAGTAATGTGTAAGTCACTGATCACATTTAATGTCATATTAGGTGAATTCATGATGGATGAACTAGATGCTGCACTAGATGCCGCACTAGCTGGTAAACCAGGAATTGAGTTTACTAGAGTCGATCCTATGGCAGCAGCTCCAACAAAAATCGTGGTCTTCTGCAAAAAGGTGCGGCGATCCATTTCCACATTAAAAGGATCATTTTTTACCGTTTTTACTTCTTCGTTTAATACGTTTTGGTCTTTCATAATTTTTTTCATTGAATATTCTTCCCTTCTAACAAAGTATTATTTTTCACAATATTAATAATAATGAGTAGATATTAAGTTTATAACTCAAGTCATGCTGGAATCCGTTTCCTCTATCTTTTCATAAATACGCTATTGTTGTGACAACACATATTGAGCGTCTCGCAGCAAAATGGTTGCAGCTTCTTGAAATGTGTTTCCCGTTTTGTGCCTTCAGGTGGCGTAATCAAGATCGATACTACAATAAGAGCAAAATATGAGAGTTTCCTCGCTTTAGCCAGTCTGATTGGGTTAAGAATCCCTAATTTCGTTAAGAACATCACAAAGAAATAGACGAGTTGCCTCGTCTACCTATGATTATGAAACTGCTGATTTCTCCTGCTTCTTTTCAACAGCTGTTAATTCAGGCTTTTTCGCTTCCTCTTTCTCTTCATCGGATACTAACCCCTTGGCCGCACTCTTGAATTCAGTTAACGTGCGTCCAAAAGCCCGTCCGACTTCCGGCAGCTTGGAGGGGCCGAAAATAATTAAAGCAATCACAAGTATTAAAATCAAACCAGGAATCCCTATGTTTTGTAACATTATAATTAACCTCCTATTTATAGAACATTTTTCAAATCCCGCTTCTTTTGAGAGAGATAGTTAAACAACTTATAATGAGCTTTATAACCACAAATATGACATCTGACACTCTCACTTAATTTATCTTGGTTCGAGATGACAAGAACGTGTGGAAGATACATCATCTTTAAAGCTTCCTTAACGTGTTTTGTACAAGCAAACATCATCTGAGGTGCCCCTCCCATACTAAATAAGGTAAGGTGTAAACGAGATCACCCATTTACACCTTTCTTTTATCAAGAAGATTGGTTTTCTTTAACGCGGGCCGGCTTACATCTTTTTATGGATGAATCCTGTAAAACAGTTTAAATCATCTTTACTCCGTGGCGCTCAAATGCTGCAGCTTCTAGAATGGACATCCCTTGACTCTCGGCAACTTGAGCCAGTTTGTCCGAAACTTGCGGTGCAAATTGCTTCGCAGGAGCAGCATAGGACATTTCCCTTGCGCGCGCAGAGTTTCTGCGTTGGAACGGTCCCCAAATGGCAAAGGTTTGACCTGGGCTTTGAATATTGACAAAAAGCGTGTTTCCATCAGGCGAGAAGGTCGGGCCTGTCAATTCAGTATCACTAAGACGGTTGGCGGCAAAAGGATAGACTTTGCCTTCTGGGGTAATTCCCATAAGTCGATCTTGTCCTGAACCATCTTCTGCATACCAAAGGTCGCCCCAAGGAGTCATACAGATATTATCTGGATATTCCATGTCATGTGCATCCGTTCCCTCATAGAAAAGCTCCAAGGTATTGGTTGCTGGGAAATAGCGGTAAATACGCCCAAGTTTTTTCTCGCCGGCAGAGGTATCATCGAACCAGAAGACACCCGCTTGGAAGAACGCTCCCTCTAGTCTACTGAACTGAATGCATTTATGTTTAGCGGCATCCTCACGGCAGAGATGAGGATCTAGTTCCTTCCAAACAATCTGAAATTTTTGTCCTGTTTTAAATGTGCTTGCTGATGGATCAGTTACCGCTTCAATCGCCGCCGCATAAAGCTTACCGCCTTTTTGTAACGCGCCCGGTTTTTGGCTTAAGTCATTTGGGATAAAACGGTAAAGGTAACTTGGGCTTGAATCCTCTGTTAAGTATACATATCCTGTCGCTGGGTCAATTGCACAGGCTTCGTGTGAAAAGCGTCCCATTTCCTTGATTGGAGTTCTGGACATTTCGTTCTCCGGCTGTGTCGGATCCACTTCAAACACATATCCATGTGTCGCAGAACGTGTTTCTTCACAAGTCAGCCAAGTGCCCCAAGGAGTCGCTCCACCAGCACAATTTCGGATTGTACCTGAAGAGGTGACATATTCTTCGATAACTTCGCGATCTGGACCTACAACTACAGCCGTTGTACCACCTTGAGCAGCGGCATCATAAGGATTGCTTCCAAATGCTGCGCCTGCCCCCAATTCATGATTACGAACAAGGATGGTCGTATTGTTAGGACCTTCAAAAGCTGCCGTTCCATCAAAGGCTCCAGGGATTTTTCGCCCATCAGTCATTAGACCGCCTTCTTTAGAAATAATTTTGTAATGAAAGCCCTCTGGAAGATCAAGAATACCATTTGGATCTGGAACCAAAGGACCATAACCGCCAAAACCACTGGTTGGATTATCAGTAGTATCTGCCAATACTTTTGAACCGAGTGATAACACACCAGTTGATCCTAGGGTAAGAGCAAGTGTGCTCATTCCTCCCGCTTTTAAGAAATCTCTTCTGTTCAAGCCATTTTTAGATGTTTGATTTTCCATAATAAATATTCCTCCTCATGAATGTTTCTTCTATCTATTAGTAGTTTAACTTGGGAACTTTAAGCATTAATTGAAATTTTGTAAGGATTAAGTAACAAAATGTTACGCCTTGGCTAGCAGCTATTATTCGACACTGTAAATCCGGGCTTTAACGGTTCCACCGATATAAAATCAATGGCATTGGTACCAAAGCTTAATAAGATATCCGCCACATGTACCACAGAATTTGCGCTATCAGAATCATTATCAAAGCCGAAATTGTGCTGAATGAAGATCCTATCTGAACCGAGGACGGACCCGTAAGCCTAGTAAGTGTTGCCTTATAAAAAATTTTGATTAAAAATACGCTATGAACGTTGATTTATCAGTACGACTTAGTTTTATTTTTGGAAAAAAGATTGATCAAAAACTTTTAATCCTCTGATGTTTCAGACTATATATTTTAGAATAAAGTTCGAGTAAAAATGTTCATAAATCTTGTTTTATCAACGTTCTATAAAATATGTACTGTATTTTAATCAATCTTTTTTATAAACGGTACAACTTTTTTACAAACGGCCGAACATTATTTCCCCCCCCTTCAGAATCAAATTTGCTTTTCTGCTAAATGATAAGTGATAAATATTAATAGAGTGTAAATCCAAAGTAAACATTTTGTATTATTGATATATTGTTATAGCTATATAATCCAAAATTTAAATCCTGTGTAGACAGGATTTAACGAATATTCAAAATAACAAACGCATTGTAAACTTGCATTACGCATCCCCTCATAGGAATGGCTCAATTTGCAGGGTAACCACATAGATAAAATAAAAAGATTTCACTTCTCGAGCCTTCCCGGCCATATGGTTGGCAATCTTTTCATGTTTTGGGCTATGGTTTACTACAGACGTTGAATCAACCAATAAAATGCTAAAACAAAAATAAGGCAAGACGCGGAGATCATCATTTTACGATACCATGGGAACCTTCGCAGCCAAATCAAGAGAGGCAGTAATAGACACAGTACTATGAACTGACCCGTTTCCACGCCTAAATTAAACGAAAGGAGTGTGCCAATCAGATTGCTCTTTGGAAGTCCTATTTCAGTCAAACCCCCGGCGAAACCCATACCGTGAATCAGGCCAAATATGGCTGTCAATAGCCACCGCCATTTCACCTTTTGAACAAACATATTTTCTACTGCCACATAACAGATGGTCAGCGCTATAAAAACTTCGACCCAATGCGAACTGACCTGAATACGGTCGGTGGTCACCAAGAATAGTGTTATGCTGTGGCCGATTGTAAAAGCAGTAACAATTTTCAACGCATCCTTGAAGCGAGATGCGATTAATACTAAGGATAACAAAAACAGCATATGATCGAACCCGGTCAAAATGTGTTCGATTCCAAGTACAAAGTATTTCCATAGGACGGATTCACTTTCAGGCTGAGCAATATTTTCAGGCTGAGCAATGGTGATCTGAACATCTCTTTTTTTGGTATCAAGAATATTCTGATAGAAATATTCCCCTGCATGGACCAAAAGTACATTCGTATGAAGAGGCGCACCTTCAAACATCAGATTGTAATGAAGATTAAATTGTTCGATCGCTTCATCGGCGGTTAACCTTAGTTTAAACATTACGCCGATCGTGGAAGCCTTTTCTCCCAACTCCATCGAAAGTATTTCCATCGTTAATGGCTTCGAATCCACATCTATACGAAGATCTTTCTGTAATACCGATTCGATTCTTTCTTTCTGCGAGGACAGTTCCTCGTTCTCCAGATGTTTATCCTTGTCGGTATCAAATTGTTCCAGCATGTCTATTTGATCAAGAAAAAGTTCATAGTCAATCGTATTCCCTTTAATGTTTAAAATCGAGTAACCCCTACTTTTGTCGGTATGGGCAAATGAAGTGCTGGCATTCGCACAAAATATTAATGTGACTATGAACAAGGACAGGAATGCACGTATTTTCAAAGCGAGACCTCTTTTCATCAAAGTTTAAATCTAATCTCTTGAGCGAATCGTAATTGTGTCAATAAATATTGAGCGTCTAAATATAGAGCGTCCCGCAGCAAATATTTTGCCGCGGGACCTCTTTTCATCAAAGTTTAAATCTAATCCCTTGAGCGAATCGTAATTGTGTCAATGAATATTGAGCGTCTAAATATTGAGCGTCCCGTAGCAAATATTTTGCCGCACCTGATATGTGCTTCCCGCTTTGAGCATTCAATTCATTCACAAAGCCCTTTAGATTGAAGCGGGATCGTCATTCCGATTTTGTAAAAATGCGAATCGAGTGTCATCGTCGTTTTGCTGTTATCGACCCCCGACAGGTTGTCGGTTAATGCAAACTTAGACGTCAAATCCACGGAATCTTTATAAATGCTGTTGTCTCCCAGTACGGTCATCTCGACCTCAGGAACTTACTTATCCACCGGCGCTAAAATTTTCATTTCCGACAAACCGACATTTGATCCGCTTCCACCGGATACCTGGAATTTGACCCATGTCACCGTCTTGTCAGGGAAAGTTACAGAATAAGCGCTCCCGTCATTCGGGATTCCTGAAACCGTCAAAGTGCTTCCGTCGCTGAAGGTAAGCGTTCCGCCGGTCGCCCAGTCCACTAAATTAGGCCGATCATAGAAGATAATCTTGTTGAACGTTTGATTCGTCGTCCAATTCACCTGGATCCATGGATTCTTTTCTCCCTTGGAGGCCCATTCGCCATTAACCGCTTGCCCTATGCCATCAAACACTTTGTCGGGAGTAAAACTGGCATTGTAAATCGATGAAGCGGTAACTGCGGCGGTCCCCACTGGGATCCTATTAGCAGTTACTCTAATGCTTGTTGTCAAAGGCACGTTATTGGGATTTGCCACCCCAGTTGGCAAAGTTACAGTTCCATTTACAGTAAAGGTCTGTACAGTCTTTACCGTAGGATCATAGTCTGAAGCATCTACATTCCATGTCACCTTGGCCTTCCCATTCAAGCTGCCTGAATCGGTAACCAAGTCTACTGTCTTTGGCAGTCCAAGGGCGTCCGCTGTCTTCGCCGTTCCGATGGCTGCGTCTATGTCAGCAGGCGCAGTGATGCTGTTCAATTTTTTTTCTTGAACCTCTGTCAATTCAAACCAGCGAAAAACCCAAAAAGGTTGAGTTACATTCAGCCTTATTTTATGTGAGCCTTCACTCAGTGCGACCGTTTCGGATTTAATAACATAGTTGTCCCAACCCCCGGTTGAGAATGAGGTTCTCGTTTGAGGTACTCCATCTACCTCGAATTCAACCTCTCCCGTTTTACCCGGTGCTGTTCCCACCTTGTAATCTAATTGATAGAATCCCGATTTTGCCACATCTACGTTATATTCCATCCAGTCGTCTTTTTCTATATAATTCACTCGATATGCGGGTCCGCCATCATTAGTCCCTTGATATCTAAATACAAGACCCTGTTTCTTATTGTAGTTTGCAGCTTCTATCCTTCCTGGCACCGATGCTGAACCAGGCAATTCATCTAAAATATTTACATTAAAGCTGGCTGTCTTTCCACCTACAGTCACAGTCAGTGGCAATCCTGCTTTAAGATTGGCGTTATCAAAGCCGGTAATATGATCACCCGTTACGTTCTCCACTTTTGTTGTTCCATCGCTGTAAGTGCCTGTCACAACCAGCCCATTTAAAAGAAGCGCATCTGCATACAGGTAATTCAACTTTGTTGGCAGTTTAGTTATTTCGATGCTTTGTAACTTAACGTTAGAAGTCTCGTTGGCCATTGCCATGATCTGATCGGTAGACAATGCTTGATTGTAAACCCTTACTGCATCAATACGTCCATTGAAGCTTTGTTTGCCTTGACTGTTTGCACCGATATACGTTCCCTTTGTAGGTGTGGCAGGAGTTGCTTCCTTATTGGTTACTGGTACGCTGTTGCCATTGATATAAAGCTCCCAGGTACCGCTTCTTCTTGCCGCAGTAATATTGGTCCATTGTCCTGCAGTCAAAGCAGTCTCCGATCTCGCAATCGGCTTACCGTTGACCACGAGTGATACCTTATCCCCATTGGCATGATCCAGCATAATAGAATAACCGTTGTCATCGCCATCGCCATTGGACAAGATCCGCTGCGATTTCGAAGCTGCGCCATTCCACTTCACCCAGGCTGTTAGCGTTACATTGTCTGTTTTTGTGGATACAAGATCTGCACTTGCATAATTACCGTCAGCACCGTTCAGGTTGAGCGAAGCGGAACCTTCCATTTTATCCGTCGTATCATAGGCAGCACTTCCATGCAAGGTTGCATTAAACCCATTCTTGATACTGTCGTTGCCATTGCCGTTAAATCCCCACATCGTGCTGGGATCGGCACTATCTATAATTTGGAATTTATCTATGTTCACGCCCGCTGCGTTGCCATCGCTTTTTATGACGATCTTGTTATTTGAACCCGGATTCAGCTCAACAGGTACCGCCAATTCGTTATACGAACTCATGCTTCCGGTAGTCGGAAAGCTGAGCGTCTGTACTCTGGCTCCATTTACATATAATCCCTCGGTAGCATTGGCAGCATCGGTAGCATACCTTATTTTCAATATTTTATTGCCGCCAGAAGCTCCTCCGTCAACCTTGAGCGACTCGATATATGCTTTTCCATTGTTCATATTCACATACTTGCCGCCGGACGGATTTATGTCGTCGCCAGAGGTTGCATATGCGAATACACTATCCTCGGCTTCATACATGCCGGTTGTATTCGGGTGCAGACTCATAGTACCTTCCCATATGGTTTTTTGTGTAGTTACATCCCTTCCCTTTATATGCACCTTGTCTTTATATACATCAAACATCATAGCTTGACTATTTAAAACGGCACCATCTCTTAATGCAGTAAATCTATTGGTGTACATGTTGCCTTGTATCTTAACATCGTCGTGAAGATGTCCTGTTGTTAAAATAGCCTGTGGATATTTTTCAAGGATATTTCTGAACTTCTGTTCCTGTATCATATTTTGACCATAATTATCCGAAAATGACTTGGATACGGTCTGGTAAATAGGATTATGCGTGAACACAAAAATCGGCTTGTCCGGTTCAGCATTTTCAGCAAGCTTGCTTTCCAACCAGGCTAACTGTTCGTCGGACATATACGCGATATTGGCCGGTTTCCTATCAAACCCTAAAAATAAGAAGTCATAGCCTTGTATTTCCCGGTGGTAATACACCTTATTTTCTGGTATTCCTGCCTTTTGTATAAATCTGTTCTTCGCCACATTATAATCCGACTGCCAATCATATTCATGATTTCCCATTGTATAATGCACCGGCGGATGATCTTTTACAGAATCGATAGCCCTTTTTATGGCGTCATATTCACCGCTATCCCCGAGATTGGTTATATCCCCGACTAAAACGATTGCACTTGCATTATTATTTTTAGCATCCGTTACAGCTTTAGCCGTTTTACCCGTATCGCTGTGCGTGTCCGACATTGACATGAAGCTGAAGATAGGTTCTTCCGTAGTGTTTTCTGTCCCTTCTGCATAGCTTTTTCCCTGAAAAGGCACAGCACTAAGGCCTACTAGAATAGCTATCATCGTTAGTGTTAGAATTTTTAACCTTTTAAGAAATAGCATAATTAAACCTCCTGTTATTCTTTGTAATACTCAATATGAAATGGCCGTTTGTCGTCTTGCTTAGCCCGTTAAGGGGTCCCTTAGAGGGGTTGAAAATCAGGATTTTCTATTACTTGATCGCTTAGCTGGAAAAATTCGCGTTTTGAAGGCGAAACCCCGTTAACGTCGAATCTTGTTGTCCCTCCCTCGTCGTAAAGTTTTTGAGCTAAATTCGTAAGCATTGATCCTATACAACTCTTTCTACAAGATTTCCACCCCCTCCAGAATCAAATTTGCTTATCCGCTTAATAGTAAGTGACACATTTTAACAGAGTGTAAATCCAACGTAAATATTTTGTAATATTGATATATTGTTATAGCTATATAATCCAAAATTTAAATCCTGTGTAGACAGGATTTAACGAATATTCAAAATAACAAACGCATTGTAAACTTGCATTACGCATCCCCTCATAGGAATGGCTCAATTTGCAGGGTAACCACATAGACAAAATAAAAAGATTTCACTTCTCGAGCCTTCCCGGCCATATGGTTGGCAATCTTTTCATGTTTTGGGCTATGGTTTACTGCAGGCGTTGAATCAACCAATAAAATGCTAAAACAAAAATAAGGCAAGACATTGAGATCATCATTTTACGATACCATGGGAACCTTCGCAGCCAAATCAAGAGAGGCAGTAATAGACACAGTACCATGAACTGACCCGTTTCCACCTATTTTGATTTTAGTGTTAATTAACACAAATAATCACATTTTCACATTTTTAACCAAATAAAAAGAGGAAAAGCCAACATTCACTTTTCCTCAACGTAAAATTATATCATTTCTATTTATTTACGATCTCGATTCCTTCTTTTTCGTACTTCTGCAATACTTTTTCCGACAACTTGGAATCGGAAATAATACGGTCAATCCTATCAAACTGGCAAACCTTCAATAAGGATACAACATCAAATTTGCTGCTGTCTGCTAAGACCAATTTCGAGAATTCCCCAGCATCTTCATTTTTACTTGGTATTCACCTAATCCGTAATCCGTTAGTCCTTCCGTCAACGAAATGCCGCTGATACTCATAAAAAATGTATCGATATGAAATCCTTTGAAAAACTCCTCCGCGGTCTGAACTTGGGGATTTGCTTTAGCAAGTAATAATCAATGGAACATTCCAAATTGTAACCTTTTAGATAATGTTCCATGAACATGCTGGCTTGGACATTGATTCATTAGTATTTCGATGCCTCAAGGGTTTCACTTTATTCTCACACATAATTTGTTCTATTCCCAAGTAACGTTTTACCTTTGTTCAGGGGATTATTTTTCGGGCCGTATCGAATTAATCTGGCGGAGTTGATGACGACGAACAGAGAAGCAACGTTATGGATGGCTGCTCCGACGACCGGATCGATGAAGCCGGCTGCGGCAAGCAATATGCCGACTACATTAAACGCTACGGCAAAGATCCAAATATTTTGTCGGACGATAAACATCGTTCTACGACTGATTTGCATAACCTCAGGCAGTTTCTCTAAACGATCGCCCATAAGTGCAACCTGCGAGGATTGGATCGCAAGGTCCGTCCCTGCCGCTCCCATCGCAATTCCAACGTCTGCAGCCATGAGCGCAGGAGCGTCATTAATCCCCTCGCCGACCATCGATACCGTATGTCCTTCCCGTTGATATCGTTTTATTACGGCAAGCTTATCGTTAGGTAGGAGACGCGCATGAACTTCATCCATTTTCAAATCACGTTGTAATTCCGCAGCCGCCCCATGGCTGTCGCCGGTTAACAGAACGACCTTCGAAACACCGAGCCTGCGAATGTCCTCAAGAGCTTTGACGGCGCCTTCCCTTACCGTATCGCCAACTACAAGCCCCCCGATCGCGGCGCCCTCCGCAATAACCAGTAATGCGGTCCCGCTTCTATGTTCCTGCAGAAAGAGTTTCGCTTCTTCCGAAATACCGTCGATATGCTTCAACAGCCTTTCATTGCCTACCCAAACCAGTTTGTCCTCGATCTTCGCTCTTACGCCTACCCCTATTTCTTGAGTGAAATCCAGCGGCTCCTCAGCGCAAACGAAACCATTGGCCCTGGCGGACTCTAGTATCGCATGGCCGATCGGATGCTCCGAGTAACGCTCGGCCCCTTCCGCATAACGAAGCAACTCCGCTTCCGTGTAATTGCCGAAGGGCACAATCTTCTTCAGCTTTGGCTTCCCCTCGGTAAGCGTGCCCGTTTTGTCGAAACAAACAATAGTGACTTTGGACAGCGCCTCCATTGCACGCCCTCCCTTCACAAGCACGCCTCGCTTCGCTACGTTTCCGACGCTGGCGACCACTGCAGTAGGTGTCGCTAAGACGAGCGCACAAGGGCAAGCGATAACCAGCACAGTCATTGTTCGGATCAGGTCGCCCGTTATTAGCCAAGCTAGCGAAGCAATACCCAGAATTAACGGCGTGAAATATACTGCAAACCTGTCTGCCAGCCGTTGCATCGAGCCTTTCGTTTCTTGCGCCTCAAGCACTGACGTGATGATTTTCCCCATCGTCGTATGATCACCCGTCTTTTGAACCGTGAACTCCATGGACCCGAATTCGTTGATCGTTCCTTGGAACACTGTGCTGCCTATATATTTATCTTGAGGCATAGGCTCTCCGGTCAAGGCAGATTCGTTCACAGATGCGGTTCCCGCTTCAACAACGCCGTCTGCAGGGATGCGCTCCCCGGCTTTGACGAGTACACGGTCGCCTTCCGTCAGCATGTCGGTAGGTACTCGCTCCCACGAATGATTTCTCCACACGGTAGCTTCGTCAGGAACCATCGCCAGCAATTCATCAAAAGACTGTCTCGTTCTATAGAGAGTAATTTCTTCCAGTAGCTCGCCGATAAGCATCATAAGTGCAACAAGCGCCGCTGCTATGTAAAATCCTAGATAAGCGCAGCCTGCCATCGTGATTACAACCAGCGTTCCGGCCGTTATCGTGCGCGTGTCCAGAATTGCCAACAAAGCGCGGTACGCGATAATGCCGCCCCCCATCAGCATCGCATAGAAGGCTGGGGGAAATCCTGCTATGTTTCCAACGCTAGGAATATATGAAAGCAACAATGCAAACCCGACCACGACCGGCAAAAACCAAATATAAATTTTTCGAATTCGCTCCATGTTCATAGCTGACCAAACTCCCAGACTATATAACAACTCAACGAGACGATCACGATCACGGCTGAGATGATTTTATTTCTGACCTCGCTGCCATCTTTCCTTTCATTCTTATCGGAATCGTTATAATCGTCATCATCCGGCTCGTTTCCCCCGCCTAATGGCCGGTAATTGCCCCTGGGATTATTCTTATTATGATGATGACGAGTTAAAATACCGTGATTACCTTCGTGCAGCATAATATCCACGTTATTTATAATATCCACGTTATTGCCCCCTCTCCTTCTCCTTGTAACTTTGAAATGGTTTTTGAGCGTCTGCAGGAATCTTTTCAGAATCCAGCGTACCTTCTTCAATTTTCTCTTGTCCAGGACGCGTTTTTATATCTTCACAAGATGAATGTCCGGCGAGCACAAGGTACGCGATAAGAAGCATTCCGATTCTCTTCCAATATTTTCTCATTTCATCACCTCTTAATTTGTTAGAAATTGAGTGAAATCAACGACTCTAGTGCAAATTCGATGGATAAGATGTCTGTCGTGACTGACGATCAGCAATCCCATAGAACGTTTCTCAGCGACCTCAAGCACCGTTTTCCATATCTGCGCTTGCGTTATCGCGTCTAACATCGTCGTCATCTCGTCCGCAACAAAAAATCGGGTTTGCGGAGCAAGCGCTCGCGCAATACAAATTCGCTGCAATTCCCCTCCGGAAAGCTCGGAAGGCCAACGTCCGAACCAGCGTTGACTGATTCCTAATAACTCAAGCAATTCTTCGTCCGGATTCCAGCCCTCATTGAGGATCTGCTCGATTCTCCAACGCGGATTTATTGCCCGTTCAGGATGCTGAAAGATGAGTTGAATCGGCCGATAGCCCGAACTAGGCAAAGCTTGTCCGTTTAATAGAACATCTCCTTCTTTCCCGGCTTCATAGCCTGCAAGGATGCGGCAGAAGGTTGTTTTGCCGCAACCGCTTGGACCTATCATTCCAACCACTTCACCACTGTGAACCTGAACGGTCGCATGACGAAATAACCACTGATCTTTTCCGTAACGCTTGCTTATGTTTCTGGCCTCAAGTTGCATGACAGCATCTCACCATCCCATTGCGTAAAGGTCGTAATTCCGGAAATATCTGACTGCACTCGTATGTCGCACTGCCACAGTTATCTGCAAACATACAACCATTGATAGAGAGAGGTTCCCCTTTTCCGCCGAAATTTTGTTGCAGGACGGAAAACTGATTCTGTGGCAATGCATTCCATAATGCCTGGGTGTACGGGTGACGCAGATTCTCTCCCATTCCCTCAAAGTCTGTCGAAGGAGCTACTTCCACCGTAGTGCCGGAATAAAACACGGCTACTCGATCAGCGATTTTCAGCGCCGCTTCCAGATCGTGCGTAATGAATATGATAGCCGATCCTCTCGTAGCTAGCTCCTTGAACGATAGAAGCGTCTCTTGTATTACCGCCTCATCCAATCCGGGAGTAGGCTCATCAGCAATGAGCAATCTTGCTCCGCTTACTGTTGCAATGGAAACAAGGACACGCCTAGCCATTCCTCCGGACAACTGATGCGGAAAGCGTCTAGCTGTTTTAGGGCCTAAACGGTATCTCTGAAATGCCTTGATTTGCTCCTCTTCCGGATCTCCCGTGCGCACCGCCTGCTTCACTTGATGACCTACTCGCATAAGAGGGTCTAGGAACTGAACCGACTGCGGCACTAACGCCACCTCTCTTCCTCTCAGCTTCTTAATTAGAGAGGAGGTTAGCGGTTCTCCGTCAAAAGTTAGTTGACCTGTAACTCTAGCGTTCTTGGGTAAAATTCCGAGAATCGCATGGGCAAGCAGGCTTTTCCCGGAACCACTGGCTCCGACTACTGCAACGATCTCACCAGGGTTTACAGATAACGAAAGATTTTTAATTACAGGCACGTTAACCTGTTTGAGACCTGTCTCGTATTGAATAAATGAAATGGATACATTGTTGACTTCCAGCAAAGGCAAACTCATGATGCCTCCTCTCTACTCCTGTGAACGATTCGGATTGATCAGCGCATAAAGATTCTCCGCGAGTACGTCGAAAGCTCGAACGACGATAAGCAAGCATAACCCGGGGAAGAAAGCGAGCCACCACATGCCGGTCGATAAATATCTCATAGATTCCGAAAGAATAATACCGATCGCGGGTTGATGCGGCGACAGCCCCATTCCCAAGAATGTAATTGCAGCCTCGTGCAAAATAGCATGAGGGAATGCAAGCAGCGTACCGACGATAAATTGCGGTATTAAGTGCGGTAGAAAGTGTCTGGTGGCAATCCACCACTTCGACCTGCCCATGTGTTTGGAGATCATTACGAATTCACATGACTTTAAATATAGAATTTCAGCCCGAATGACTCGCGTGAGACTAGGCCAATGCGTCAGCGCTACGGCAATAATCACGCCTCGCACCCCTCCGCCTGAAACGAAAGCGATTAGAATAAGCATGACTAAATGCGGAATGCTAAGAAATAAATCAACGAGCCAAGTGATGATTCGATCCACTGTTTGTCCTAATGTTGCTGCCATTAAGCCTAGCGTTCCGGCTATGAGCACGCTTATTGAAGCTGCAGTCATGCCTACCCCTAGGCTTAACGCTAATCCTTTCATAGTCCGGGTAAGCATATCTCGGCCGAGCCAATCCGTACCGAATGGGTTTCCCCATGATGGGGGCTCGTTTCTCTCCGTTAATTGGGTGGATAATTGATCGTTGCTTAACAATACACTGAGAATAATTGGCACGAGCAATAAAGCGAGCGAAATGATGGAATACACGACGGTTCTCTTTCTGCGGTTCATATGGAATCCCCTTCCCGAATTCTAGGGTCAATCCATCGGTAACACAGTTCAGACAATAAGTTTCCTGCGAACACAAACAAGGTACTGAACAATACGATACCTAATAATAGTGGAACATCTCCCCGAGTACCTGCTTCTACGGTTGCTCTGCCTAGTCCTGGGTAGGAAAACACCTGTTCCACCAAGACCGCTCCGCCGAATAATTCGCTGAACGAAGCGAATTGCAAAGTGATCGCCGGCAGCATAATATTACGCAATCCATGACGGCGGAAGAGTATAAATCCTTTTTCTCCTCTTGCTCTCGCAAATAGCACGTAATCGCTCTCGAGTACCTCCACGAGTTTTTCTCTAGTATGAAGAGCGATTCCCGAGATTCCAGTTATGCTTAATGTGAGCACCGGCAAGATCATATGGCGAATCCGGTCTAGATTAGTGACTTCTTCGGCCACCACGCCTGCCGGAACACCCAATCCGACAGGAAATATAGGAAGCCATACGGTAAACACAATAAGCATGAGTATGCCTGCCCAAAACGGTGGCGTGGAGGAAAGCGTTAAACAATACCACTTAATCGCTTGGTCCAGCCACGTATTCCTTCTCATCGCAGCTACCGCTCCGACAGCGAAGCCGATGATACCGGATAGCAGCCATGCAGAGCTCATTAATCCGAGTGAGCTAAGAAACCGCTCTGCAATGACGTCCGTTACAGGCTCTCGATAAATCATGGAGGTTCCTAAGTCGCCTCTTAACAATGCGCTGTACCATGCCAGGAAACGCTGCAAGGGAGGATCGTCAAGTCCCCAATATTCTGCGATTGCCGCACGCTGCTCTGGACTTACCCGTAACATGTCTGCGCCTATATAAGCTTGCGTCGGATCAATAGGAGAATAGCTGACAAGAGCAAAAGTTATGGCGCTAACCGCGGTTAGCAGAAGCGCCAATTTCATTATTTGCAGAGAAAGAAATTTAGCTAGGTCAAAAAACATGAATTATTCCTTCCATTTCCATTCCTCAATGTTGCTGGTGACCGGCCATCCGTGGCCGTGAGGATGTATTTGTTGATGTCCGATATCAAGTTGTTCTCTTACCAGGAATAGGTGATTCAAGTTGACAAGCCACGCCCAAGGGGCATCGCCTTTTGCGCTCATTCCGGTTGTTCCGTCCCACTGCGCCTTCTTCCAAAGATCCATAGCCGCCTTTTCATCCTTTGCCGCAATCGCTTCTTCCAAATACTGATCCACTATAGGGCTCTTATAGAAGCCTGGATTGAAATAATCGACTCCCGCGTATTTACTACTGTAAACGTTATACATTTCAAGCGGATCATGACTGCCCCACCCGAGCAGGACTGCATTGGAATACATCATTTTTCCTATTTCGTCCCAACTTTCCCCATCGACAATGATTTCTATGCCGATCGGCTTGATCATATCCGCAACGGCAATCGCAAGGGATTGTCTTGTCTCGTCACTCGATGGATAGAGCAAAGTGAATTGCGCCTTTACTCCGTCTTTCTCAACGATTCCGTCGTCATCCGTGTCCTTCCATCCGCCTTTTGATAAAATACCCTTCGCTTTGGCGGCATCTCCATCTTCGATTACCGTATCCGAATTCCACCACGGCATCTTGTCGCTAATCGTATAGGCAGGGGTTCCTTGCCCCTCCAGAACGCCTTCTACCAACGCCTCACGGTCAACTGCTGCATTGATAGCTTTGCGGATCGCGAGGTCTGCGGTTACGTCATTTCCGATCGGATGACCATCTGCCGTCGTTTGGCCGCTCTTAACATAAGGAAACATAATTCCCCGGTTATCTACGGATTCCAATGATTCCAGGCGCATTCCCGCTACTTGTTGTTTGCTGAACGCAGAAGGGATATAGGCTACGTCAACCGTTCCGGCTTTTGCGGCAGCATATGCCGCATCTTCGTCCAAGAAAAGAAATGTAAGCTTCTTAAAGTAAGGCTTCTCATCGTAATAGTTTGGATTCTCTTCCACGATCAGCTGTTGGCCCTTGTCCCATTGGACGAGCTTGAACGGCCCCGATCCAATTGGCTGCTCGGCATACGATTCATTATGAGCATGCTTGGGAACAATACCAAGGGTTGCAAGAATGTCGATAAAAGTCGATTGGGGACTCTTCAACGTGAATATGACTGTAGAATCATTCTGTGCCGTTACCGACGCTACATTTTGCAAGTCAACGACCGAGTTGCTTTTTGCTGTTGTTTCGAACGTATAGATAACATCCTCGGCAGTCAGCGGCTCGCCATCGCTGAATTTGACGTCTTGCCTTATATTCACTGTCCAGGTTAGAGCATCTTCGCTTATGCTGTAGTTTTCTGCAAGATCATTGACGATCTCCATGTTGCTGTCGCGTTTAAGGAGTGTGCTTTGAAAAAGAGGAGAACCATACCGACCCCAGCCGGTCGTAGGGTCGAAACCTTCATCCGATTCGCCGCCCACAGCAAGAACCAACTCACGCACCTCCTGTTCAGTAGAGTTCGTTGTCTCCTCACTTGAGCCTTCATTCTTAGAACATCCTGTAATCGCGAAAATTGTTGCGAGAATTAGTAGCAGGAAAGTACGACAGTTTGGTTTCATTTCTCTTCTCCTTGTAAAATTTTCGTCAATTGTGAATATATATACGGGCCCGTCCTCGGTTCAGACAGGATCTTCATTCCAACAATTTCGGCTTTGATAATGTTTCTGATAGCGCAAATTCCGCGGTATATGTGGCGGATATCTTATTAAGCTTTGGTACCAATGCCATTGATTTTGTATCGGTGGAACCGATAAACGGATGTTCCAACTCCATTGCAATATTTTTAACAGAGAGTAACAGCTATACTCTTCCGTTACATTCTATTAATATAAACTGCTACTTGATATGATTTATCAATAGGACTTAGTTTTATTTTGGGAAAAAAGATTGATCAAAAACTATTAATCCCCTGATGTTTCCGACCATATATTTTAGAATAAAGTTCGAGCAAAAATGTTCATAAATCTTGTTTTATCAACGTTCTATAAAATATGTACTGTATTTTAATCAATCTTTTTTATAAACGGTACAACTTTTTCACAAACGGCCGAACATTATTTCCCCCCCTTCAGAATCAAATTTGCTTTTCTGCTTAATGATAAGTGGTAAATATTAATAGAGTTTAGATTCAATGTAAACATTTTGTAATATCGATATATCGATATTATGTTATTACAATAATTCAAAATTTAAATCCTGTGTAGACAGGATTTAACGAATATTCAAAAATACTTTCACTTTGTAACGACTGACACTAAAGTTGAAAATTTGGGAAGTACTATAGCTATCTCCTTTAATTTTCTCTGAGTTGATCATGATCGGTGTATCGCCGTCAAGCTTTTCGCTTCAACCCTTCAGGAAACTTCGTCGCCTTCTACTAATAAACTTGCATTACGCATCCCCTCATAGGAATGGCTCAATTTGTAGGGTAACCACAAAGACAATATAAAAAGATTTCACTTCTCGAGCCTTCCCGGCCATATGGTTGGCAATCTTTTCATGTTTTGGGCTATGGTTTACTACAGACGTTGAATCAACCAATAAAATGCTAAAACAAAAATAAGGCAAGACGCGGAGATCATCATTTTACGATACCATGGGAACCTTCGCAGCCAAATCAAGAGAGGCAGTAATAGACACAGTACTATGAACTGACCCGTTTCCACGCCTAAATTAAACGAAAGGAGTGTGCCAATCAGATTGCTCTTTGGAAGTCCTATTTCAGTCAAACCCCCGGCGAAACCCATACCGTGAATCAGGCCAAATATGGCTGTCAATAGCCACCGCCATTTCACCTTTTGAACAAACATATTTTCTACTGCCACATAACAGATGGTCAGCGCTATAAAAACTTCGACCCAATGCGAACTGACCTGAATACGGTCGGTGGTCACCAAGAATAGTGTTATGCTGTGGCCGATTGTAAAAGCAGTAACAATTTTCAACGCATCCTTGAAGCGAGATGCGATTAATACTAAGGATAACAAAAACAGCATATGATCGAACCCGGTCAAAATGTGTTCGATTCCAAGTACAAAGTATTTCCATAGGACGGATTCACTTTCAGGCTGAGCAATATTTTCAGGCTGAGCAATGGTGATCTGAACATCTCTTTTTTTGGTATCAAGAATATTCTGATAGAAATATTCCCCTGCATGGACCAACAGTACATTCGTATGAAGAGGCGCACCTTCAAACATCAGATTGTAATGAAGATTAAATTGTTCGATCGCTTCATCGGCGGTTAACCTTAGTTTAAACATTACGCCGATCGTGGAAGCCTTTTCTCCCAACTCCATCGAAAGTATTTCCATCGTTAATGGCTTCGAATCCACATCTATACGAAGATCTTTCTGTAATACCGATTCGATTCTTTCTTTCTGCGAGGACAGTTCCTCGTTCTCCAGATGTTTATCCTTGTCGGTATCAAATTGTTCCAGCATGTCTATTTGATCAAGAAAAAGTTCATAGTCAATCGTATTCCCTTTAATGTTTAAAATCGAGTAACCCCTACTTTTGTCGGTATGGGCAAATGAAGTGCTGGCATTCGCACAAAATATTAATGTGACTATGAACAAGGACAGGAATGCACGTATTTTCAAAGCGAGACCTCTTTTCATCAAAGTTTAAATCTAATCTCTTGAGCGAATCGTAATTGTGTCAATAAATATTGAGCGTCTAAATATAGAGCGTCCCGCAGCAAATATTTTGCTGCGGGACCTCTTTTCATCAAAGTTTAAATCTAATCCCTTGAGCGAATCGTAATTGTGTCAATGAATATTGAGCGTCTAAATATTGAGCGTCCCGCAGCAAATATTTTGCCGCTTCACCTGATATGTGCTTTCCGCTTTGAGCCTTCACTTCATTCACAAAGCCCTTTAGCTCGTTGTTTGCCAATTTGTCCTGCAGGCTATCGGCAATTCCGGCATTGTCGATCCATTTGGTATCGACAATGCGTGTCACCACCGCCTTTAAGGAATCGATGCTGGCTACTGTCTGAAAGTGAACGGTTTTGCTTACCTGGTTGCCTGCCAAGTCGCTGGAGGATACAACAAGCGTATGCTGCCCAAGCGGCAACGTATAAAGCGGGATCGTCGTTCCGATTTGGTAAGAATGCGAATCGAGTGTCATCGTCGTTTTGCTGTTATCGACCCCCGACAGGTTGTCGGTTAATGCAAACTAGGCGTCAAATCCACGGAATCTTTATAAATGCTGTTGTCTCCCAGTACGGTCATCTCGACCTCAGGAACTTACTTATCCACCGGCGCTAAAATTTTCATTTCCGACAAACCTACATTTGACCCGCTTCCACCGGATACCTGGAATTTGATCCATGTCACCGTCTTGTCAGGGAAAGTTACAGAATAAGCGCTCCCGTCATTCGGGATTCCTGAAACCGTCAAAGTGCTTCCGTCGCTGAAGGTAAGCGTTCCGCCGGGCGCCCAGTCCGCTGTGTTGGGCCGATCATGAAAGATAATCTTGTTGAACGTTTGATTCGTCGTCCAATTCACCTGGATCCATGGATTCTGTTCTCCCTTGGAGGCCCATTCGCCATTAACCGCTTGCCCTATGCCATCAAACACTTTGTCGGGAGTAAAACTGGCATTGTAAATCGATGAAGCGGTAACTGCGGCGGTCCCCACTGGGATCCTATTAACAGTTACTCTAATGCTTGTTGTCAAAGGCACGTTATTGGGATTTGCCACCCCAGTTGGCAAAGTTACAGTTCCATTTACATTGAAGGTCTGTCCAGTCTTTACAGTGGGATCATAGTTTGAAGCATCTACATTCCATGTCACATTGGCATTCACATTTCCTAAATCGGTATCCAAGGATACTGTCTTTGGCAGTCCAAGGGCGTCCGCTGTCTTCGCCGTTCCGATTGCTGCGTCTATGTCAGCAGGCGCAGTGATGCTGTTCAATTTTTTTTCTTGAACCTCTGTCAATTCAAACCAGAGCAATCTCCAAAAACCTGTATTTGCATTCAGCCTTATTTTATGTGAGCCTTCACTCAGTTTGATCGTATCGGAAGAAAAAGTGCCAGGTCTCCAACTCCCGGTTGAAAATGGGGTTCTCGTTTGAGGTACTCCATCTACCTGGAATTCAACCTCTGCCGGACGCCATGTTGCCACCCTGTAATTTACTTGATAGAATCCCGATTTTGCCACATCTACGTTATATTCCATCCATTCGCCTTTTTCTATACCCATCACCAACCATGTGGGTCCGCCATCATTACCCGGAAAATTTCTAAATACAGAATCCGGTTTTTTCGAATTGTAGTTTACACCTTCTATCCTTCCTGGCACCGATGCTGAACCAGGCATTACATCTAAAATATTTACATTAAAGCTGGCTGTCTTTCCACCTACAGTCACAGTCAGTGGCACTCCTTCTTTAAGAGTGACACTATCAAAGCCGGTAATATGATCATCCGTTACGTTCTCCACTTTTGTTGTTCCATCGCTGTAAGTGCCTGTCACAACCAGCCCGTCTATATTCAACCAATCTCCCTGAAGGTAATTCAACTTTGTTGGCAGTTTAGTTATTTCGATGCTTTGTAACTTAACGTTAGAAGTCTCGTTGGCCATTGCCATGATCTGATCGGTAGACAATGCTTGATTGTAAACCCTTACTGCATCAATACGTCCATTGAAGCTTTGTTGGCCTCTACTGTCCGCACCGATATACGTTCCCGTTGTTGGCGTAGAAGGATCTGTTGTATTATTGGTTACCGGGGTGCTCTTGCCATTGATATAAAGCTCCCAGGTGCCGTTTCTTCTTGCCGCCGTGATATTGGTCCATTGGCCCGCCGTCAAAGCAGTCTGCGATCCAAGGATCGTCTGCCCGTTGATCGCAATGGACACCTTATCGCCTTGGTCATGATCCAGCATGATTGAATATCCATTGGTAAGGCCATCTCCGTTGGACAATATTTGTTGAGATCCTGAGGTTGCACCATTCCACTTCACCCAGGTTGTTAGCGTTACATTGTTCTGTTTGTTGGATACAAGATCTGTACTTGCATAATTACCGTCAGCACCGTTCAGGCTGAGTGAAGCGGAACCTTCCATTTTATCCGTCTTATCATAGGCAGCACTTCCATGCAAGGTTGCATTAATCCCATTCTTGATACTGTCGTTGCCATTGCCGTTAAATCCCCACATATTTTTGGGATCTTTACTATCCATAATTTGGATTTTATCTATGTTCACGCCCGCTGCGTTGCCATCGCTTTGTATGACGATCTTGTTATTTGGACCCGGATTCAGCTCAACAGGTACCGCCAATTCGTTATACGAGCTCATGCTTCCGGTAGTCGGAAAGCTGAGCGTCTGTACTTTGGCCCCATTTACATATATTCCCTTGGTAGCATTGGCAGCATCGGTAGCATACCTAATTTTCAATATTTTATTGCCGCCAGAAGCTCCTCCGTCAACCTTGAGCGACTCGATATATGCGCTTACATGGTTCATATTCACATACTTGCCGCCGGACGGATTTATGTCGTCGCCAGAGGTAGCATATGCGAACACACTATCCTCGGCTTCATACATGCCGGTTGTATTCGGGTGCAGACTCATAGTACCTTCCCATATGGTTTTTTGTGTAGTTACATCCCTTCCCTTTATATGCACCTTGTCTTTATATACATCAAACATCATAGCTTGACTATTTAAAACGGCACCGTCTCTTAATGCAGTGAATTTATTCGCGTACATGTTACCTTGTATCTTAGTATCGTCGTGAAGATGTCCTGTTGTTAAAATAACCTGTGGATATTTTTCAAGGATTTTTCGGAACTCCTGTTCCTGTGCATTTCTTTGATAAATACCATTCGAAGAATATGACTTGGATACGGTCTGGTGAATAGGCTCATGCGTGAACACAAAAATCGGCTTGTCCGGTTCAGCATTTGCAGCAAGCGTGCTTTCCAACCAGGCTAACTGTTCGTCGGACATATACGCGGTATAGGACGGTTTCTTATCAAACCCTAAAATTATGAAGTCATAGCCTTGTATTTCCCGGTGGTAATACACCTTCTTTTCTGGTATTTCTGCCTTTTCTATAAATCTGTTCTTCGCTACATTATAATCCGACTGCCAATCATATTCATGATTTCCGATTGCATAATACACCGGCGGATGATCTTTTACAGAATCGATAGCATTTCTTATGGCGTCATATTCACCGCTATCCCCGAGATTGGTTATATCCCCGGGTAAAAATATTGCACTGGCATTATTATTTTTAGCATCCGTTACAGCTTTAGCCGTTTTAACCGTATCGCTATGCGTGTCCGACATTGACATGAAGCTGAAGATAGGTTCTTCCGTAGTGTTTTCTGTCACTGCTGCAGAGCTTTCTGCCGAAGTACTGCCTACTACACCCGTCAGGGCTACATTCACCAGCATGAGTGATAGAAATGGCTTTTTTAGCCTTTTAAGAAATAGCATAATTAAACCTCCTGTTATTCTTTGTAATACTCAATCTGAAATGGCCGTTTGTCATTTTGCTTAGCCCGTTAAGGGGTCCCTTAGAGGGATTGAAAATCAGGATTTTATATTACTTGATCGCTTAGCTGGAAATATTCGCGTTTTGACAGCGGGCCTCCGTTAATGTCGAATCTTGTTGTCCCTCCCTCGTCGTAAAGTTTTTGAGCTAAATTCGTAAGCATTGATCCTATACAACTCTTGCTGCAAGATTCCCCTTCTCCAGAATCAAATTTGCTTAACTGCTTAATAGTAAGTTATAAATTTTAATAGAGTGTAAAACAAACGTAAATTTTTTGTAAGATTGATATATTGTTATAATCATACAATTCAAAATTTAAATCCTGTGTAGACAGGATTTAACGAATATTCAAAATGACAAACTTACCCTGTCAGGCCTGAATATCATCCTGATCTAAAATTGCTTAAAACACATTTAATAGAACACCCACAATTGTAATAGCTACTAATATGAGCAGAACTTTTTTTCCCACTATACATTTTCTTAGAAATTAAATACCAGCAAAATAGGACTGCAAGAAGGGATAGGAACCCTGGGAAGAAGCCGTCTAAGATTTTTGTAATTCAATAGTATCTTTGCCATTCGGAACCTTTAATGTAGTTGATAAATGGACGAATGAGGATGCTAATCCCCCGATTAGGGGTAGTACCACATCGCTATCAAGCTAAGACTGCATTAGGAAATTTTCAGGAGAGTTTTTTTACTTTTTATAGGGGATCAGTGTAGATTATTTAAAAATTCGCATACGAAATAAACTCTAATGGGTTTTGTCTTTTTTTAATTAAGCAGCTAGATCTTCAGATATGGTAAAATTGTAAACGACACCTAATATATCAAAGACTGTTTTTTTCTCGTATCGATGAGATTTTCGTCCATTACACTGTAGGAGGTTAAACAGACGAAGGAGAATCTTTGATAATTCTTGGGTGTCTTTGCTGTATGGCTGCATCCTCCTGCGCCTGGATAAACGAATGAAAAGGGATCTGGGAGTTGAAATGCAGTTGAATCTAAAATACGAATACGCTTGAAAACAGAAGTATATGGAGAAGAAATCGGTATAGATGAGGCCAATTTTTGGTTTAGTAGTTCAGCTAATATATGTTGCAAAAATTGGACGGCCGCTTTATTAAATAGTTGATTCAGTCCCTCAGGACTGATGAGTACTTCTGTTGATGCTTCTAAACAGCTAGATAGCTGAGTTAAAGAAGTAGTAGCAACATTTTGGCTCATCCATACACATAAAGCAACTAAATCTTTGGCTTGGTATTTACTAGTTCGCTGGACAAAACCAACATTTTTAGCAAGATCTCGTAAGAAATTTGGGGATAAGAAGCCTTGAATTTCTCGAGCAAATAGTTGTAATTCATCAGATACAGAAATAGACATACAAAAACGCCATCCTTTCCTATGATTCTACAGAAAGAATAGCGTATTTTTTCATTTTAGGGGTATTTTATTTTGTTAGCTTGATAGCGATGGGGTAGTACCAACGAAGCTGTCACCACCCGCAATAAGGAAATGTCAAGATTACAATAAGTTGTTTAAGTTTAATACTTCTAACACGCATACCCCCGTCCTGGTTTGGATGGGAGTAAACTAAAGTTGTTAAATTTTTTATAGGATGCCTCAGCAATACAGTCGTTTAAAAATATTAATTTTCTTATAGTGATAGGTAAGCTTTTGAAGTTGTCGCCAGCTTTTCCCCCACTTCACACCGTACAGGCGAGTTTCCCAGCATACGGCGTTCCAACTAATCCAACTCATTCAATATTTTTATGTATATGCAAGATGAAATGTAGAATCAGGTTGCTTCGTTCAGACATTGCTCACGCAATTTATTAACTTCTGTAAGTTGCTTTTCATTTAACTTGAGTGAGTTTAAAAGCATTTGTATTTTCTCTTGATCTCTCAAAGCAGTAAAACGGCTGGATATGATGGATTGACGATTGAAGATATAAAGCGATTATCTGTATTAGAAATTTCGTTTAATATTCCGATAAGCTAATCGAATATTTTCATCAGATTGTATTAAATCTAGTAATCCATAAAAATTTTGACCATTAGCACTTTGAGCATATAAAGAATCAAAATAAGATTGCATATCATTATACTCATTGTGCCTCAGCTTTTTTCGTTTTAACAAGTCGGTGGCTCCTTTCGGAGCTGAACCTCTATTAGTCTTACAAGAACCTTATTAATCGTTTAAGAACTGTCTTGCATGGCTGAATGAATCTTTTATTAGTCTAGTGGCTACCCCTCCACGTTCATTACACGCTTCGACGGTACTGTGCCACCACTTTCACTGATATGAAGAAAAGTTATATAGTCGCTATTCTCACGACTATTTTCCTTTCCAACGCTTCAACGAGAGTAAGCTCTCCACGTTATCAGCTTACAACGTTGAGTTACATCTATTATAGAACAAACTTAGGTGCTTCCTATGAGCCTGTTAGCGTTGCATGTGCCTATAACACAAGATGGATTTTTATATTGTGGATTCTTACTCATCCATAGCTAACCCTACATTTAGTAGTAAATACATTTCTATATAATGCGCGTCTAGACCCGTACATTTAGAAGTTCGTCAGCAATACAGTATCTTATTGTATTTACATTGCATTCTCACCATATCTGTTCAACCCAAGCACCATGATTTACACCACCCCATCGGGTAGGCTTCCGTCAGCCGGACTGTTACGGTAAATTCTCACGCCTATTAGCCGAGCTTATAACACGCTTTTCCTTACTAAACAGCGTGCTATTCGACGCAGGGGGAGCCTTTCAGAGCGTTACCTCCTCATTCGACTCCTCAACATAACCCTTCAGTTTTAGCAATCTAAAACTACCCGACCTTTACCGAAATCGTGTGACCACATTTCATTTAAGCCAGGAACATTTCGCACCCACGATCGCGCCCGATCGTATTATAAGGTTAACCAGATAAGAAAATATGGTTCTGGTGCAAAAAATACTCGATAGAAACATAGAGTGTCAATTTCCTTAAATTGCTAGCTTATGAAGCTAATCCAAATCTCCTTTAATTTTCACTGAGTTGATCATGATTGTTATATCGCCGTCAAGCTTTTCGCTTCAACCATTCCGGAAACTTCGTCGCCTTCTACTAATAAACTTGCATTACGCATCCCCTTATAGGAATGGCTCAATTTGTAGGGTAACCACATAGACAAAATAAAAAGATTTCACTTCTCGAGCCTTCCCGGCCATATGGTTGGCAATCTTTTCATGTTTTGGGCTATGGTTTACTGCAGGCGTTGAATCAACCAATAAAATGCTAAAACAAAAATAAGGCAAGACGCGGAGATCATCATTTTACGATACCATAGGAACCTTCGCAGCCAAATCAAGAGAGGCAGTAATAGACACAGTACCATGAACTGACCCGTTTCCACGCCTAAATTAAACGAAAGGAGTGTGCCAATCAGATTGCTCTTTGGAAGTCCCGTTTCAGCCAAAGCCCCGGCGAAACCCATACCGTGAATCAGGCCAAATACGGCTGTCAATATCCACCTCCATTTCCCCTTTTGAACAAACAGATTTTCAACCGCCACATAACAGATGGTCAGCGCTATAAAAGCTTCGATCCAATGCGAACTGACCTGAATACGGTCGGTGGCCACCAAGAATAGTGTTATGCTATGGGTAATTGTAAAAGCAGTAACAATCTTCAACGCTTCCTTGAAGCTAGATACGATCAGTACCAAAGATAACAAAAAAAGCAAATGATCATAACCTATCAAAATATGTTCGATTCCAAGAACAAAGTATTTCCATAGTGCGACGCCAACTTCGGACTGGGGAACGATGATATGAATGTCTCTTTTGTTTGTTTCAATTATATCCTGATAAGATTGTTTTCCTGAATTAACCAAAAGTATATTCGTATGAGCAGGGTCAGCGTCCTCAAATACCAGATTGTAATGAAGATCAAATTGTTCAATCACTTGATCGGCGGTAAACCGTAATTGAAACAGTACCCCTCTCATTGAATTCTTTTCTTCAATTTTCATCGAAAGCAATTCCATCTTTAAGGGCAGCGAGTCCGTTTCTATACGAAGACCTTTCTTTAAATACGATTCAATCCATTCTTTTTGCGAAGCCAGTTCCTCGTTCTCCAGATTATTATCCATATTGGTATCGACTTGTTGAAACAAGTCGCTTTGATCAATAAAAAGTTCATACTTTATCTCTTTTCCATCAACGTTTAAGGTCGAGTAACCGAAGCCTCCGGAATGCGCAAACGAAGTTGTGGCAGTCCCCAAAAATAATAAGATGATAAACAAAGACAGGAATGAACGTCGAATCATAATGGGACCTCATTTCATAGAAAGTGGAGAGAAAAGATTTACTTTTCTCTCCTTATTATCTGGTGCTATTGCAAAATCTTATTGGCGATCCAAACTAAATCTGCAAAATTAATCTTGTCGTTATGATTGATATCTGCATCTTTAACCATGTGCCAATCCTCACTTGTAAGGGTCTTTCCTTAATTCACCGTGTCCAGCGTTCAATAAATTCTTTTAAGTTAGAAGCTAATTCTTTACAGTTTCTGTTTTAAGGACGAAGGACGCTAATCTCCGCAGCCGATGCCCAGCCGCCAGTACCCTCCGTTGCTTCGAGCTTGACATATGATGCATCTGTCGGATCAAAAGTTGCTAATTTCTCCTCATTGTTGTTTGCCCAAGTTCCGCTTGCAACTTTAGTAAAGGTCACTCCATCTGTACTTACATAAACGTTATATCCTGTAATATTTCCGTTGCTGCCTGATGGCCTTGGTAAATACGCGACCTTATCGATTGCGTAAGTTCCTCCAAGATTTAAGGTGATCGATTGGGGGAGAACATCAGATTTATCCCACTTTGTATGCCAAAACGTTTGTGGGTCTCCATCAATCGCCATGGATGCTGAATTATTTTCACCAATCGTTTCCTGACTTGTCGCCGTTGCCGTCATTTGAGACTGGGGGATCTTATTAACAGTTAATTGTTGCACCTCGGAATGCGTTAGTGCTCCACGATATACGCGAACGTCATCCAGCATCCCGTTATAAGCTTCATTGCCGGTCTCCGAGTTGCCTAACTCGAAATGAGCCGTCGTTGTCGAAAGCGCTCCTAAGGTCATAGGATCTTCGGCTACTCGAGTTCCATCAACATATAGCGTCATACCCTTGCGTTTGTCATAACTTGCAGCATAATGATGCCATTTGTTATCGCTGTACGTCCAGTCAAACGACAACGTGTTAGGCGATCCATCGATCCAATACTGTGCGCGGCCGCGCCCCGCACCATCCAGCTGCAAGCCGGTAAAGTGCCCGTTATGACTCATGATCGACACGTTGCCGGAACTTGCGGACTGAGAGGTCTTAAACCAACCCGTAATGGTCATTGCATCCGTTTCATTCAAAGCCGGCGAAGAGCCGATATCAACTTTAGAATTGGAGCCGTTGAAAGAGAGTGCTCCATCGATCTTGCCAGAAGCTGACCATTCCGGATTGTTGATCAGCGTTCCTGTATGGTTCTTGTTGCCTGTAGAGTCGGTTGCGGTTATACCGGAACCTTCGTCCAATTTCCACTGGGCAACAAGCGTTGCTGGCACGACATCATGTTGTGTTGATGCAAATACTTGAAATTCAGCTAAACCAACATTAGTCCCCGTACCGCCGCTCACGTCGAATTTCACCCACGTTACCTCTTTCGGAGCAAATCGAATCGTCTTGGATGTACCGTTCTTCGGAAGACCTGATACGGCGATCGTTGATCCGTCGCTGAACGACAGCGTTCCGCTATTCGCATGATGATCCCTCGAGTTCCGATCAAACAACACAATTTTGCCGATTTTCTGAGTACTGTCCCACGTCAGTTTAATCCAAGGTTTCGAAGTAGTTGACGCCCACTCGCCTACATTTGATATACCTTTTATCCCATCTGTGACATTTATCGGCTCATAGATAGAGGAAGGAGAGGTTGTTGATGCCGTCACAGTCGCATTAGGAGCGATATTGTTCGGTTCATTATCAACCAAAGCAGAAACCTGGTCGCTCATCTGCGAAAGTTTACCGTCCCGGTCGTAAGCTCTAACCGTATACGTATGCAATCCCGTAGCGACTTGATAATCCAAATAGCTGTTTAATAGAGCTGGGTTGTCCTTGATTTCAATTCCATCCCGGTATACTTTATACCCTGCAACGGACACGTCATCGGTCGATTTCGTCCAACTAATGGAAACACGACCGGGAACTGCGAAATCCATGCTCAGTTCAGGTGTAGAAGGAACTTGCTCATCTGAAATTGCTCCCGCTGCGGGCGAAACAGCGTTCGAAAATGCTCCTTTGGCTCCCGCCCTTACGGCTCTTACTTTGTAGTAATATTTTTTTGTAAGACCTGTCATTACCTGATTGTCGTAAAAATGGTTGCTGCTTACAGAGCCAAGATAGCTTCCCATTCCCGGTGTGAAATTGATATCCGGGCTTCTGAATATTTCATAATAGGCTAGAGAAGAATCCTTCAAGTCCGTCCAAGTCAACTGAGTTCCTCGGTTATCCATCGTCGCCTCGACTCCCGTTACTTGAGCAGGCGCTGTGCCTTGTTTGACGCGAATCGTAAACCAGTCATTTCCTTTAATAGTAAAACTCACTTTGTTGTTTTTCAGCGGTAATGTCGCAATATCATTCTCGACAATATCCGTCTTTGTGACCGAACTTGCTTGTAATTTCCCTAAATCTACCGTTACTCTCGTATTTTTTCCTGTTGTTTCGTTAAATCGAAGAATGACACCTTCCCCGTTGTCTTCCGCAATTTTCGAAGCTGTCAGCACGACATTATCTTGATCGATTCCAATAAATTGATCTTTTACTCCGTTATATGAACCCTGCTGCGCATTTTGAATCACGGTGGACTTAAATCCGGAGGAAGTTTGCATACCAAATTTGTCAGCCCTGCCCGCTTGCCAATTTTTGCCCCCATGGGATGTGATCGAATACTTAAATGAAACGGGGGAAGGCTGTGATTTCGGGAAGTTCACGTGCCACTTATTATTCATTACGTAGCTATAAATCCATGGCTTCTTCTGCCTAACATCATAGTCTTTATCAAATTTGTAAGAACGGCGTTCGCCGTATTGCACGAGCGGCGCGTTTATCGGTGAAAACGTAATGCCGTAATCGCTTTGGTTGGATACGTCAATCCATCGATTCACCGTATATTCGTCTGTCATTGAAGCATATAACTGCTCGGTACTTGGATCGTTAATATTAGAGCTCACACCCGGTCTCACATCTCCTGTTGGCATTTCGTGGCGAATAACAGGTGTTGAAACATTCATAGGAAAGGAAAAGAAAGCTTCTTCGTCTTGACTGCTAATATCAATAGCAGGATTCTTTACCACATCATTGACAATATCAATCCGCGGGATCGAATCGTACAATATAACGTTTCTTTTTAAACTGCTTACGCCCAAAGCAGGTTTCCCATCAGCTGTCATAACCCCCATGACCCCGCCAGTTGTGCTCGAAAGCTGCGCTGTTTCTACAATGTTTGTTGAGGATACGCCGCTTGATTGTAAAGGGGTAGTATAAAAAATAAACTGATTCATTTTATACGGCGCCGTTTTATCAACCATCTCTTTATTCCCATTGACTTTATCGATAATACTGTAAATCGAACCACTGGAGTCGAACTTCACTTTATAATAATTATTTTCCAGCGTATTGGATGTCGCAACAACGGACGTTGTAAATACCGGATCATCCGAACGGGAGTTTACCTGAAACGTTTTATAGCCGTTGCCCGGAACATTTTCCGCAACAAAGACAACGTTGCCGTCGCTTAATTTCTGATATTTGACTTTCGAATTGGTTTCTTTATCAACAATATCAAAATGGGCCGGCAGACTTTTCAAATTCACCTTCGCGATATCCGAGTTCGTCCACGAATGCGAATTATACACGGCAATCGTGTGTCCGCTTGTTGGAATTTGGGTACTAATCGCGTCGAGTGAACTGCTTAGAACCGAATCGGATAATTTATTGCTGGATATAGACATATCCCTCTTCCAATTCGTATTCAAAGTCGGGTGAGCAGTATTCCAGTAATCCCATGTGTGTTCTTCATAAAGGGACATTTTCTTATATGCATCGTTAATTTTCTCAAATGGATATCGCCTGCCCGCGCTCGCCATGTTGGCCCAAGTCGCAAACTTCTCAGCTGCCGGCAATTTATCGTGATTTTCTTTATTGACGGCTGTTTCGTAAGCGGTTGATCCCGCGCCATAGTTCCAAGAACCCTCGATCGTTCCCTTAAATGCTGGGATCTGGGTGGTGTCAGAGTTTTCTTCAATATACCGAAAAAAATCGCCCACATCAGAGCTTCGGTATTCAGGATAAACATATTTGCGTCCTTTGCCGTCTGTTCTGGCATTCATTTTTTGAATGTTATTGAGTACATCAGCAACAATTCCTCCATTATCGCCGCCATTCGTAGTATCTTCAAATACAGCGTCATATGGATAGCTGGAAGCATCCGTCGGATTGCTGCTGCCTCTTTGTAAAGCCATTAGTTTATCGGCTATCTTATTAAAAGTAGTATTACCCGTAGTATCTGTACTTCTAAAACTAAACTCATCTAGCGAATATTTCCCGTGATTGTAAAATAAAATTTTATTATTGGGGACTCTTCCTTGCATATAAAATAGTCTAGGATAAGAGGAATAGTAGTCAGTGCCACCGTTGTCGCTCCATGTACTGTTTGCATGATTCGCGCGGATGACGCCGTATTTCACGCCAGCTTGAACATTGGCGTCGATGTTGGACCATGAAATGCTACTATCATCCGATTTCACCAACACTTTGCTCGATTCGGCGCCGATTACATCTTTCATAATCCTCTCTGAATAGTAGTTCTCCCTGGCCATCTGCTCGGTACCAAGGCCTTCATACACAGGGTTTGTATAATTAGAAGGGTAAGATATATTCCCGCTTTTCACATTTTGCTTGAAAGTTTCAATCCAATCCGCATTTCTCACCTTTGCAGCAGAATCGAGATATTGAAAAGAAGTCTCAAGCGGATATCGGAACTGATCGTTCGTTGGTAATCCAGCTGTTTCCTTAATTTTAGAGTTGGCTGTATCCAGAAAACCTGGCAAAATATCATTATTTAGATCCTCTTGATAATGAGTAAAACCGATGTCCAGGTGCAAATCGTGCGCTATGAAAAATTTCCAATGGCGGACTTTGTTCTGCGGCAAAGTTTTGGTTGCTAATGGCGTTCCCGTTCCGTTAGCATTATCAAAAATCTCAAACGTTACATTATCACCGTCATTGTTTAACTCCAATACATCGACAATAGGAGTATTATTCCCACTAGCGAGGTTGCCAATTGACTGCATATAAGGATCTTTTCCAGTAACGGTAATTCTGACCCAAGCGCTAAATGCGCTGTCGGGATTATTAACGGTCAGCTTCGTTTCTGATTTTAAATTCCCTTCATCGTTGATGATAAACGGCCTTTGAGTGACTTGTGTAATCGTGACTGGACTAGCTGCAAATTCAACATCAACAAAGGTAGAACTAAACGAATATAAGAGTATGACAAAAGCTAACAATGCCGACACTTTCTTTTTCATTTCAATTCCTTCCTCTCTACTTGCTTTAATAAGCTGGTGGGGCTGCAGTTAGTCCGTTCCCACCATACGTTACCATTGCTTCATTGTCTTAATTGATAAATTTCAAGTAATGCAGCATACACTTTAATACCACAGCACTTTGTGCGTGTGCTGCGTTAGCTTTGGCAGAGAATCTGCCGTTGCCATCTCCTTTAATAATTCCTGCTTTTGCATAATCCGATATAGACTTGTGATCAGTAAACTGGTCTTTAAACGGTGCAACTTTTTTACAAACGGCCGAACATTATTTAAAACCACCTCCTCCAGAATCAAATTTACTTATCTGCTTAATGGTAAGTGTTAAATTTTAACAGAGTATAAATCCAACGTAAATATTTTGTAATATTGATATATTGTTATTACTATATAATTCAAAATTTATATTTCTACCCTAAGCTGAATTACTCCTGTAAATAAATTTATGATTATTCTAACCTTCATCCTTTTTTCTTTACTGCATATTATTATTTTAAAATATCAAAAACAAGTAAGAATCTATCCAACCATAACTGAATTCCTACTACATATTTGAGATAATTTTATATCAACAATTCTTTCTGAATATTTAGATAATTTTTCTTAAAAATGTATAAGTTAGTGTCAAAATACTGGGAACATCTCAGAATGTTTCAATTCAAAAAAGATACACCATTACAAAGTATGTCCCCTAGAGTATATTTAAGAAAATGCTGCTGAACTAAAATCTAAGTAGTAAGAATATTCATCTCCATTGTAATAGCATTCCGAACACTCAATAAAATCACCATTACTTTTATAAGCATATCGAATACGTCTTAATATTGGACAATCTTGAGGTACTTCTAACATTTCTCTGATTTCCTCTATAGATCGCAGTGCCGATAACTGTTCTTTTACTTGAGCTACAATAATCCCTTTCACCTCTAACAAAGCATAAAGAGATTCGTAATAATCTTTAGGATTTAAAGAGATATTCATATTAGGCTTCATATAGGTTTTAAAATATCCTATTTTAACTCCATTAATTCCTCGTATTCTCCTTAATAAAATGACTTCATCCCCCTCTTTAACACATAAAAGTTTAGCTATATGTTCATCGGCTTTAATAAGCTTAATATCAGCAAATAACGTACTAACATTTAAGCCTCGTTCTTTCATCTCATTCGTAAAGCTTTTTACGTAAGTTGATAATCCAGCCGGTCCTGAATTAGCTAAATAATCTAATACATATGTACCCTTAGGTCTTTTCTTTTCAAGATAACCATCATTAACAAGTTCATCAATTGCTTGTCTAATAGTTACACGGCTAACATCATAAAAACTACATAATTCTCCTTCTGTAGGTATTTTCTCACCAATCCCCCACTTACCTTCTTCAATCTTATTCTTTATATCAATCTTTACTTGCATATACAATGGTGCCAAATTTATCATTTCATTATCATCCACTAATGACTACCCCTTTTTCATATTGTTCATAATCTATTATTTATCGTTAATTATAACGTACCATAATTATTTAGGAGGTAAAATACAATAAGGAGGGAGTCAGTTATAAATAGACTCCTTTCTATTATTTAATTAAAACAAACCGACTAATACACCTACAATAGATAGAGCTACTAAAAACAACAATACTTTTGTTGCACTAATTTTCTTAATTGAAATTAGATACCAACTAATCAATACGGCTATTAACGATAATAAACCCGGAAAAAATCCATCTAAAGTTTTTTGGAGCTCTATAAATTCTTCACCATTTGGTATTTTCACGGTCGTTGCTAATTTTACAGAAGATGCCGCCAAACCACCAATGACCATAGTTCCCAATACGTTTAAAGCATTTCTAATTCGATCAGCGTTCGCTCCCATTAAACCATCTAAAGCATTTGTACCAAGATGATATCCTCGGAAATATAGCCAATAAGATAGCATCCCCATAACCGCTAAATAAGCAACAATATAGAATAAAACACCTAATGGACTACCATCAACAGAAATACTCATACCTATTGTTAAAAGAATAGGGATAATAATACCTTGAATTGTTGAGTCACCTATACCAGCAACAGGTCCCATTAATCCTGTTTTAATACTATGGAACATTTCATCCGTAATGGGTTGTCCATTAGCACGTTCTTCTTCAAGTGAAGCCACTACACCGTTTACAACACTCCCCACTTGAGGCTCGGTATTGTAGAATACGGAATGTCGTTTCAACGCTTCTTTTTGTTCTTCAGGATTATCTTTATATAACTTTTTAATAATTGGTATCATTGAATGAGCGAAGCCATGTGCTTCTAGTTTTTCAAAGCTCATAGAAGACAAGTGGAACATTGCCCATTTCAGCCAGCCTTTTCTTAAATCCGCTTTATCAAGTTTTTTCATCGCTAAATCACCTCATCTTCAACTTCTTTAGGAGCATTATTTCCTGTAGCTAAGTAAACAATATATGCAAGCAATACAGCTATAATTGTTAAAGCAATCATGTTTGGAACGATGAATGCGATGATACCAAAACCACCAACAAAAAAGATTAAATATGTTTTATCTTTAATTAATAAGTTCATTAATAAGGCAATACCTAACGCTGGAAGTAATCCACCTAAAACGTTCATAATTTGAATAACAGTGTCAGGAATAGCATTAAGCGCATCGTCTACGAAACCTTGTCCAAAATACACGGCTAAAGCAACTGGAATGACACGTAATAAAAAATTGACGATTTGAGGATACACACCGTTGTTTAGAGCAACCCCACGCATATCTCCCCTTTCTGCAGCTTTTTCTGCTCGAGTATTCCAAACAGAGTTTGTAACCATCATCAGATTATGAAGAATTAAACCTAGAGCACCTATACCAATTGATAGAGTAACCGTTACACCCGGAGAGGCATTTGCAAGCATACCAAGTGCAATACCACCATACGCTGCATATGTAATCTCAGAGTTTTGTGTACCACCAGTCGAAATAGTAGCAATAAACGCAGCTTGAACAGCTACCCCTAGAAGAATACCCGTTGAAACATCACCAAGAATAAGACCTACAATTAGACCCGCTACTAAAGGTCTTCCAATAATATAGTAGCCCCCTGTTACACCAAGTAACCACGGTGAAGAAACGGATCCGAGATAACAGAAAACCCCTATTAATACAGCTTGAATTAAGATAGCAACATCCATAAATTATCCCTCTCTTTAATAGTTTTCTTTTACTTTTGTCCAAGAAAGAGGAGTTTCCTCAGGAATTAGTTGAAATGTAACACTAATATTTTTTTCTACTAGATAATCAAATGCCGCTTTTTCTTCTTCTGTAACAGCTGCATTTTTCGCCACTGTTTTAGCATCTGGACGAGCACTCATTGGTCCAACATTTATCTCATTACCAAAGTCAGCACCTGCTTTAACAAGCTTTTGTAGGGTAACTGGTGTTTTAACAATCACGAAATAACTATTTTTCGCATTTTTTGCTAGCTTAATTTTTTCTAAACCTTCTTCAATGCCATAGATTCCTACTTTAACACCTGAAGGAGCTGCATTTGTTAAGATTTTCTTTTGAAATTCATCCTTCACAATTCTTTCATCAATGACTAAAATTCCGTTTACCGCTTTTTGTCTAGACCATCTTGTCACAACTTGTCCATGGATTACTCGATCATCAATTCGTACAAATGTAATAGGCATTACTCATTCCTCCCAGAGGTTATAATGTAATAAATTCAATCGATTGCTTACCTGAATCACTAGCAAAACTTGCTAATTCATCCAGATTTCCAACACTGCTGCGACCAAAAATCGTTTCAATTAACATTGGTAAATTTATACCTGCAACTACCTTTACTTTCCCTTCATTCACGAAGCCATATTTCAAGCTTTGGTTACATGGTGTTCCACCTTTTAAATCACACATCACAAGAACTTGATTATACTTTTCTACCATTTCGTCTAACTTTGCTTCTAAACGACTAGCAAAATCATCTACTCCATTTTCATCTAATGAAACAGCTTCAATTCCTTCTTGTTCACCAGCAATCATATGTGCTGCATGTAACAATCCGTTACAAAGTTCACCATGAGTTGTTACTAAAATACCAATCATATCTATTCTCCTTTTTCTACCTTAAATTCTTACAAAAGCTTTAATTGTAGCAATTTCTTTTCCTTTTGATTTTCCATATGGTTTTATCGTGTATTCCTTTACACATTCAGGAATAATAAATGTTTCAGCATATCGAACGATGAAAGGTTCGAATTTATTCGTTGGACTTTCAACAATCGCTTCTTCACCTTCAATTAAATTCAACATGTTAACGCTTCCATTTGTATTGTGATGAACAGTTGAAGTAAACCAATGTCTTCTTGTTTCAATAAATTCTCTTTCATGAAGCCCTGTTCTTTCTTCTCTCCATCCATCCTCACTTGCAATTGTCTCGATACGATTAATTAAATTAGTTTCTACCCACTCCGTATCTCGATTCCATACAATATTTTTTTCACCATGATCAATATGAACAGGTCTTGGTAAACCATCAAGGCCAAGTCGATCCCAATCCCATAATTTAAAGGTAAAAATATACGGTGTAGAACTAATTTCTAAAACCATTGTATCTGTACCTGAACAATGAACTGTTCCAGCAGGTATCAAGTAATGATCATGCTTTTTGGCTGGAAAGTTATTTACGTATTTTTCATCAGGGAAAGAAATTTCTCCACGTTCTGCTCTTCGTAAATCCTCCATCATTTCTTTAGGATTCACATCAGCCTTCATTCCAAGATATACCTCAGCATTTTCTTTTGCATCAAGAATATAATAACTTTCATCTTGCGTATAATGCATACCAAATTTTTCTTGAATGTACTCAACCAATGGATGTACTTGTAAGCTCAAATTTTGTCCAGACATTGTATCTAAAAAATCAAATCGAATCGGAAACTCAGTTCCAAATCTAGCATGCACACGATCCCCTAATAAATCAGTAGGATGCAAGAATACTGTATTAATTGATGGTGTTTCAATTCGTACATCACCATAGGTTAAATATAAACTGTTTTCTTCTGGTACTCCATCAAAACTCCAAGCAAAGTTCTCTTTTTCTTTATCAAGCCCACAAACCTCTTTCATCCATTGGCCTCCCCATACTCCGGGATCAAAATAAGGAACTAAACGGAATGGTTGATGAACTGTTTGACGCATACCTTCTAAAAACGCTTTTCCAGATACCATCTTCGCATTATCTTTTTCATTTGTATCCATATAGTAATGAATATCATTATATAGCGTCTTTTTATGACGATCACTTACTCTCCATTCAACAAAGAAACCCCGTTTATATTTTCGTAGAATATCTTCCTCATGATTGTCAATTTTCCAATTTCCCAATTCTTTGGAGCGATATCGTTGTTGAATTTCCCAACGGGCTAAGTCAGCGTATATTAATATATCACCTTTTGTTACTAATGAAGCTCCTACACCATAGACCACTACAATCCCATTATGACCTTCTACTTTTTTTCTTGCGTCTTGGATTTGATTCATATCGAAGAACTCTTCTAATGTATGACAAGATAAAACTCCAAATACCCGATCATCGGTTAAATTACGTTCTATTAATGTAGTAATTTCTTTACCCGAATATGCTAAATCATCTGAGAAAATAACTAAATTCGCATCTAATCCATCAATTAGTTTTGTTTTAATCTCATCATATCGAACACCTGGATAACAATCGATGACGACTGTTTTCATATTTTCATTATTACTCAGCTGATGTAATAATTCTTTTTGAATTGATTCATACCCTTGCCAAGATTCATTGATTAGAGGACCTTTTACTCTTATTTCAGGAAACTTATTATACATGATATTTGCTCTCCTTTATTGTAACGTTGTAACGTTATAATCTTATAATAAAATGATTTACCTTCCTTTGCAAGCGGTTTCTTATGAATTTTCAAAATAAATAAAATAATACAAACAAACTACCTAAAAATTATTACAATCCCTTTTCGAATCATGGCAAAAAAGAAAAAGACTGCCGTAGCAACCCCAATTTTTAAAACATAAAATAACCGTCTATTCACAAAGAATGGGCGGTTTTTTATTTTCAAACGGTCGATATACCTTGTCCATAAAAGTCTTTTATCAAAGAATCTTTTAAAGTATCGCACCCGTTCGTAATATAACCTTAGCCAGATATTTCTGGTTGACCTTTTTCTACAAGGTTTTATTATAACGGTAGTCGGGGTAGAACCTCGCACCCGTGGGACTCGATCCCCGTCAGCTAAACTGTTCACCCCCTACTTGTATAAACATGTTTCAGGCTGGTTGGGACAATGATCCCGTTTAACAAGCGAACCTATGACATTACAAGAAGCCTTAGGGGTTACCGACTAATATAGTTATTCTAGAGGAGGAGATTCAAGTATGAATCCAGTCATTGGTCTGGATGTTTCAAAAGGGGAAAGTCAGGTTCAAGCATTCTTAGATAAAGGTAAACCATATAGGAAGAGCTTTAGTATTGAACACAATCTTGAAGGCTTGAGGAATTTACTAGAATTCCTTCAAGAAGTGGAAAAAACGGCTAATGGTAACCAACCTTCGGCCGTTTTAGAGTCAACTGGACACTACCATACTCCAGTTATTCAATTTTTGGAGGAGCAAAATTATGTTTATATTATTGTTAATCCACTACTCTCACATCGAGCCAAAAGTTCAAGTTTGCGTAAGGTAAAAACAGATGCAGTTGATGCTTATCATCTTTGTGAGTTGTTTTATAAAGAAGAGTTAGAGCCTTATAAAAAACGAGGAGTACAACTCTTAAACCTTCGCAATCTAACAAGACAACAGGAAAGTATTGCGGAAATATCAGCAAAGACTAAGTTACAGCTCCATTCCCTAATAGATCAGGTAATTCCTGAGTATAGAGGTGTTTTTGGAAGTCCTTATTCAAAAGTATCATTGCTTACTCTACTTGCATTTCCAACTTCTGAGGCCGTCTTAAGTGTGAGTGAAAAAGAACTAACTGAAAAAATAGCTTCGTTATGTATGAGCCGTTAAGAACTATGGGCAAAAGAAAAGGCACAAAAGTTAAGAGAATCAGCCAATCGTAACCCGTTCCAAAGCAATCTGTACCAAAGTCATATCTTTAATCTTGAAACGTTGATTAACATAGTTCTTCAATACCAAGAGCATCTATCAAAAATTGCGGATGAAATAGATGCCCTCGCTAGTGAAATTGAAGAATATAAAATACTCCAATCTATCCCTGGAATCGGAGAAAAAATCGCTGCAACGATTATTTCTGAAGTCGGAGAGATAGATCGGATTAATGATGCCAAAAAACTAGTTGCATTCGCTGGAGTAGATCCTAGTGTTTACTCTTCTGGTAAGTTTACTGCATCAGTTAATCGAATTACCAAAAGAGGATCTTGCAGACTACGTCACGCTTTGTATATGGCTGTTCAAAGTGGTATTCGGGATGCCCGTAAGAAGAAAACAACAGATGAGATCATAGCACGCAATAAAAGACTAAGAGAGTTTTACGATAAGAAACGAGAAGAAGGAAAACCCTTCAGGGTAGCAGTTATTGCATGTGTTAATAAGCTCTTATATTGGATATACGCCTTACTAAAAAGCAGAACTACTTTCCAAGATATAGCTTAGAAACTATATCTAACTAAATACAACAAAACCTTCCAAGAACAGATTAACGGAAGGGTATTTGCCATGAATATTTTTAGTATATCATGTGGCTATTAATCTTTTTATTGAAAAATGTTGACAAACTATTAGCTGGTTTAGCATTCCTGCAGAGCGTTAATTTTCAACTTTTCCTGAGATTCTGAAGAAAAGTAGTTATAAAAACCTAAGCGAGAAACTCCCGCAATTTCGCATAAGTAACTCACCATATTTTTAATTTCGTACTTTGCAATTACAGAACGTATTAAAAGAAACCGCTGTTCAGCAGAGACTTTTACTCGTTTTTCTTCAGCCCCCTTTCCATCATGTCTAACTTTTTTAGTAACTCAAATCGGACAATCTTTTTGTTTTATAAACGCTCAAAAGAAAATAATGTTAAAAATCTGGTGGTCAAAATGGTGGTCAGTTATTTTTCCTCATAAATAAAAAATAAGAAAAACCCTCAACACTAATCGTGTCAAGGGTTTACAGGTATTAGTCCATGCTCATATATTGTTCGCGTTCCCAAGGGTGAACTTGTGTGCAGAACACATCTCATCCTTTTTTTCCTTTTTAAAATATGCTCAAAATGATTTTATATCAGGTATTTTACTTTTTTGGGGGGAATGCTCTAGATTCCTCCCCTTCTATTTTTGCTATTGCTTTGGCTCAAGTCCGATCAGGCGCAGGAAGTATTCCAGATCTTTTTTGCCAATTGTTGCTTTTGGCTGCTTATTAGCAGGTGCATCCGGCCCCTTCGTTAAGAAGTTTTTCTCAACGAAACGAATATCGGTTTCATTCACCACGCCGTCCTGATTGAGATCTTGCGGCACGATCGATGGATCATTCGTACCATAGGCTTCTGCGATACTTTGTATATCGAGAATATCAATCATGCTGTCACCATTCACGTCCCCCGCAAGACCTTTACCACCTAATCTAAAATGTTGCCCGCGCATCTCACCGTTTACAGAATATCCAGGAATGAATTTCTTCATCACTTTGAGATGTCCCGGAACATCAATAACAATTGTGTATGCTTCCGTAGAAGCTGGGATACCATGAATGCTGTAGAATCCTTTATTATCAATTGTTCCTTTATATTTTTTACCGCTTGGGGACATCACATATACTTGGGCACCGATTTTTGAATAATCACCTATTGGCAAAGAACCGTCATTTCTCAAAAATGCTTCTGGTTGGATAGAACCCTGCACTCTGGAATGCGTTGGAATAAGGTTAAAATTTTCCGTATTGTAAAAAGGAATGGCAGTAGCGGCTGTTTGTCCCGCTTTCATATAAGACGCCTGTAGTACATTAAAACTGGTAACATTATCGTAAAATGCATCACTTACTACTTTGAACGTAACATCAAGGAAAGGCAGATCGCCGTCCATACCGCTAAATGCATTCCCTTTCATAGATGCGCCAACATTCACTGTATTAGTTAGAGCTCCTTCTGTCAGCACAGGTTCTTGCAGCGATACCTCCAAGCCTTTTTCCTTCGCATACTCATTTGCCGCACTGTTCAGCTTCACATTCTCAAACTTAAACAGATCATTCTTGAATTCGACTTGGAAGTCCCCAGATACAAGCTGCTTCGCATTATTGAGGCTGAGTGTCATTGTTACAGTATCACCGATTTTTACATCTTTCTTATCATAACTAGAAGTCGTATATTCCGTGCCTTCTTTTACGAAGACATAGTGTTGTTTACCCATTGCAGTTGCAATATCAGACGTAGTCAAAGTCAGCTTTAGAGGCTTCGTTGCAATATCATTTGCCTCAACTCCGAATTTTACATCTCCATTCGCTTGGATTGGGAAGTACCCATTTATGAATGGAGAGTTTGCAGAGTAACCCATGCTGTTGGATGATTGGTCAACGTTCAAGCCTTTGGATTGTAATACGTCCACTGTCTCATCCTTAGCTGTTCCATGCAGCCATACCGCTTTTTGTCCATCCTCTACTGTAAACATGGAGTCATTAACCTCGATTACACCCGGTTTTTTATCCATGTTTACTTCTGGTGCTGTATTGTCCACAATAAGCGGATTGTCTGCAACATATGATTTCCCTTCCTCATCGTGTGCAATCAGTTCCATTATATAATCGCCTGCCGGAAGCTTTACAGGAAGATCACCAATCGGCTTAGAAGGATCATTTGTAAATGGATAGACAGTACCGCTAAATGCATTCATAAGAAACGTTTCTCTGTCTATTAGTAATTTACTAGTATCCGCTGTTCCTACAAAACCTACAGCTTTCCCTGTTTTACTGTCCTTAACAAGCACATCAATGGTTTTCATAGGGCTATTCAATTTCATGATGACATGGACATACGGGTACATATATTGCCAGAAAGGCGTCGTATTTGTCACGGATGGCTTGCTCGTTTTCGCATAATCAAATCCCTTTTCCGTCACCATGACAGCAAATGGAATTTGATAGGTTTCGGCTGGATTGTTCGTATTGGTCACATGAATATACCCTTCATATCTTCCTGCCACAGCACTGGTTGGTATCGTGATTTTTGGCTGAAACTCCTGTTCTTGGCCGCTTCCTACTGTAAATGATGAAGGCACTGCCACTTTTACACCGTTCTTCACTGCGTCTTGGATGCCTTTACGCTCGCCATGATACTCCACTTCTAGGTTAAAAGATTTTTCTTCCAGGCTGTTGTTTTGAACCGTCACCTTTCTGCTTGCTTCAATTGGCTGATCACCATTTTTATAATATCTGCCGAATACGATGGAGCCGGTTTGTTCGTCAATTTCTACGATATTTCCATTTTCGATATTTTTTGTTTTATCCCATACTTTGATTGATGTATCTGTATGAACCGCTTGATAGGCATCGATTCGTCCCGCCCCTACTTCGTATACAGAATAATCCTCTTTTAAATCGTCTGAAGTATTCATGAGTGCCGATTTTACATCGAAAGGAGTGTATTCCGGATGCTCCTGCAGAATCAATGCTGCTGTACCTGCTGTGTGAGGAGTAGCCATAGACGTGCCCGATAAGCGCACATAGGCATTCCCGTAATTAATGCCATCCTGCGGATCATTGATATATTCCGGTGCTGTAGAGAAAACCGACACACCTGGAGCGACTACATCCGGCTTAATATCATAATTTCCATTTACCGGCCCGCGTGAACTGAAATCTGCTAAATGATCGCCTTCCGTTTTTGTGTTGCTTAACGTTTCAAAGGTGAAAGAACCTTCGCCCAGCCCATTTAACCGCTCACCATCCGCTTTTGATAGGCGGAAAGCCGGGATTAAACCGACGGCCTCACCTAAATAGGCAGATATTTGCCCGTCAACATTGTTATACACAATCACTGCTTTAGCCCCAGCGTTTTTAGCATTTTTGATTTTTTCATCAAACGTAATTTCTCCGCGCTGAATCAACGCAAGTTTCCCATTGACATCTTTCCCAGCAAAGTCATCAGCTTTACCAAGACCTGCATAAACAATTGGTAAGGATTGTCCTTGTAAATCTTCTAACTTATTAGAAAAATCTTTACCCAGCAGCTGCATATTTTCAAATTTTTCGCCGGAAGCGCTTCCATTAAATGTCGGAATCGACATCGAAGCATCGCTTGCCCCTACTGAAATGCCAAGGGCTGCTGTTCCTGGGGAACCGAGAGTTTTTTCGTTCGGTCCGGCATTTCCTGCGGCAACAACTGTCACCACGCCTGAAAGCATAGCGTTATTTGTTGCGACAGAAGTGGCATATAACGGATCGTTGGTTCTGGCGCCGAGCGACATATTGATGACGTCCATGCCATCTGTAATCGCTTTATCGATACCAGCAAGGATTCCCGCTGTATCTCCCCCTCCCCAAGGTCCTAATACTCTATAAGCATATAAATCTACTTCAGGTGCTACCCCTTTAACAGCGTAATCGACATTGTTTTTCTTTTGTGCTGCTATCGTCCCCGCGACATGTGTCCCGTGGTTTGTGTAATACACTAAACCAGGGTATTCTGGCTTGCCAGCATTGATCCAATCCTCGTATGTCGTTTCCATCGGATCGGTATCATTATCTACAAAATCATATCCGCCTTTATAAGCTTCTTTTAAGTCAGGATGATTGTAGTCAACACCTGTATCAAGAACACCGACTTTAATGCCCTTACCGGTAATGTTCTCGGCATGCAGCTTGTCCACTCCAATTTGCGGAATACTGTCCGCCATTTTTGGATCGATTGCTTCTTTTGTTTTTACCGGCGGTTCCACTTTTACTTCGTAATCTTTAAAAATACGATTAACTACTCCTGATTCAAGCAAATCCTGCACGGCCACGCCAGGCAGTGTCATCGCTACACCATTGATGGCGTTTGTATACTCTCTAGTGATGTTTATATCTTCCGCTTTGTATTTGGTCACGTTTTTCTGTGATTTCAATAATTGCACATGCTGTTTAAAATCTTTATGAGATTTTTCCACTTTCTCATTCGCAATTGCAGAAGACAGTTTCGTTCCTTTCGCCGCTTGTTTCATCACTTCAATTTTCGCTGGCGCCTGTTTGAATTCCACGATGACTTTGACTAATTCCGGACTATTCACATTAATATCCGGAGAAATGGTAAAGCTTGGCTTTGTATCCAACTGCTCTAATGCTTTTCTTTGTTCCACAGACAGGCTCTTTAGAATTTCTTCCGCATGATCCACTGAATTCAGCTCGTACGGGCTTTTCGCCAATACGTTATACGGTGCGCCTTGAGACAATAACAATCCAACAGCTAATGTTCCTGTAAGTATCTTCCTTATTTTCTTTCTCTTCATACCGCATCTCCTTCTCCAATATTATTTTTCATTAAAAAATGAATGAACTAGCAAACTATGTTTCGACAATTATCCCACATTTCTACTTTTCTGAAAATTAAACATAAGAAGTAAATTTTGCACCTATTGGTTCTATATCAGTATAAAACAAAAGTACTACTCCGCGACTTTTTGTTTAATCATTCATCTTTTGCGTATAGATATAGCACCATGCACCGGGCATGAAAAAACCCAAGTGAGTTATCCTCACTTGGGCCGCAATCGGTTTATGGCTGGAGAACCGTTACTTGTTTAGGTGTGGTTGTCACTTTAAAGCCGTCTTTTGTAGCGACATCTACTGAAATCGTATATGTGCCGCTTGGAAGATCTTTATCAGGTGTCCATTTTGCTTTTAATGTATGTTCATTTTTCACTGTAGATGAATCTACAATCTGCCCGCTTGCATTTCTAACATGAATCGTCCAGTCTACTCTGTTATAAGCCCACGCAGAAATACTTGCTGACTTATTTTGGTTAAGACCAGCAGTCGGGGTTATACCAATGGTTTGAATGGCCATACTTTGCTTATTATAGCTTTGATCTCCCCACGTAGTCCAAGATATATTTCCTGCATAATCAATAGCTAAAATGACCATACCTTTCGGCTCTGTATTGACAGTTAGAGATTTTTGCTCAGGCGGCACTTCATGATATTGACCATTTACATAAACAACAGCAGAATTAAAGTCACTTGCATTATCTTCCGCATGGAAGGCAATTTCATATTTTCCGTTCTTTGGTGTTACCTCAATATCTGAAACGGTCGGAGCGACGGAATCTACCGTAATTGGCATTTTGACAATCTGTGGTTTTGCGTTTGGATTATCTAATGTTGTTTTGATAACATATTGATACACACCATCAGGTACATATTGTCCAGATGAGTCTTTCATATCCCATTTATATCCGCCATACTTTGTATCCCCATATGACATGATATTTTTTCTAAATTTCCATGGAGTACCAGTATACTCACTAAAATCGCCTAAATTTTTAATGAGATTTCCAGATTGATCTTCAATATACATTTCAGCTTTGTCTAAATTACGTAAGGCTTGGAATGACGGATAGATGCCATCGAGTATATAGTTTTTCGAGAATGCAATATGGTTAAGACTGAACCTTCCAGTATATGGGTTATATCCCAAAGGATAACTTTCTGAATTCTCATCCCAAAGGGCAGTATATCCTACAAATGCTTCCTTCTCCCATGCAGGTGCATCGATATTTCGTGGTTCATCCCATTTTCCATAGAAGCCCATATATGGAACAGTTAAAGGAACTGCTGCATTACTGTTTTTGCCAGTTGGGACTAAGCGAACATAGCCCTCAACAAACGCATTTTTCTTTAAGTTCTTCGGTAATAAAAGCGTTACATCCAGATCTTTTTCTTGCCCCGGTTTAATTTTTATATTCGTTCCTTGTGTATGAGTGACTGCTTCCCCGTTCACTAATGAGGTAGCCCCTTGTACACGCTTGCTTGTTAAAGTTAAATATTCTTTGGAATCCAACGTTCCATCATTGTCTAAGTCAAATTCTTTTGTTTCTGTTTCATCCGTCAAAACATCTACATACACGGTATACTCCAATTCTTTTACATCTGCGTTTTTAAGAGCTTCCACATTCAACTTGAAATGCGCATTGTTGCCCTTAATCTCTTTTAACGCAACTGCTCCTGCTTGCTCTAGCGGAGTATCTTTGCTGGTGACAATAACAGGCGTTTTAATCGCATTTTGAATTTGCATTAAGCCGGATCCTTGGACACGAGGAGAATACGGTACCTTATTATTCGTACGAGGATCTTCTACTACCTTTGATGTATTCATCAATGCAATTTTTGCCTTTAACGCTGTATTCTTTGAATGAGATAACCCTTTTTCATATAAGGCTTGCAGCAGCAATGCTGAACCGCCTGCAACATGAGGAGCTGCCATCGATGTACCGCTCATTACTTCATAATCATTACCTGGTATAGTTGAATAAATATTTCCTCCAGGAGCAGAAATCTCTGGTTTAAAATCTAATGTACTTGGAGAACCAAAGGATGAAAAATAGGACATGGTGCCCTTCGCTGGATTCTCTACCCAAGTACCGCCTGTATATTTCATACTTAAATATTGACCGCTTGGCAGACTACCCATTTTACTTAACAATGCTTCACCTGCAGCTTTACTTGTTGACGCCGTTGGTGCTGCAGTTGGCGTTACTGGCAGAGTAGTATAATCTGACCAATTTGCAGGTGGTATCATAATAATTGCCTTTGCTCCTGCTCTCTTAGCTTCCCACTGAATGGTTGAAACCGTACTATATGAATTTAATAGTTTAACCACAGCAATGTAGTCAGTTTTGCCTTTAGGATAATCTGATGCATTCTTTCCTTCCCCAACATATACCAAGTCATAAGGTACATCTGGCGAAAGAACCTTAGAGACTTTAAAATTATACGATGCTGGAAATTGCGTTTGATCTTTGAACGGCACCGAAAAACCACTTGCATCTGCTAATGCATTTAAATGAAGTTTCGTATTTTCATAGGAAGCAACCGATAGAGCATATGGACTTACACCCGGTGCACCAACTGTTCCAATATCAGGATTTTCTGCATATGGTTTTAATGAAGAGAGAATGATATTATTCTTCGTACTGTAGGCTGAATTTCCGGCTGCTGCTACAACAAGGGTGCCTTGTTCTGTCGCAACTCGAATGGCTTTTTGAATCGGATCAAATTCTTCATCTACATAGCCTGCATCGACACCTAAACTCATGTTAATTACATCTGCACCCATTGTGACTGCATGCTCAATTCCAGCGATAATATCATCCTCATAGGCACCGCCGCCATTATCTGAAAATACCTTCTCAGCTAATAGTTGAACACCTGGTGCAATACCCTCGACTCCATCTTTCGTTTCGTCTCCACTTGCTCCAATTGTACCAGCCACGTGTGTACCATGCGGACTGCCATTTGTTCCCGGAATGACATCCGTATCATTGTCTGCCCAATCATATCCTGTTGGAACTTTGTCGGAATACCAAATTTCGTTTACGTCTGTCTCAGCAAATTTTTGATTAATTTTATCTTGAGTCCATTTTTCCTTCGCTTTGGCTGTGTCAGATAATGTCATATCTTTGTGCGTATAATCAATCCCGGAATCTACGACCGCTACTACTAATCCTTCACCTTTATAGCCATATTGCTCCCATACTTTTTGAGCTTGTACTAATTCTTTACTTGCTGCCATATTTTCCTGGAAAGTTCTGGCGATATGGACATTCGTAACCCCAGGAATAGACTGGATATCTTTTATATTTTGGAACTCTGTTTCTACACTGAATCCGTTAAACCCTTTGAAAAAACGATGCTTCACTTTAATAGGAGCATTTGATTTCGAATTTTTTTCATTTGAGATTTGTTCGATTACTTTATCTTGTTTTTGTTTATATAAAGATTTTTTGCTTTTGGCTGTTTGCTTAATTTCTGCTGGCTGTTCAACTTCTACGATTAAGCGAACCGTATCATTCGGTTTATATGCTTTAGCAAAACCTTCCTTTTTGACGTCTTTATATAGTGAATCTTTTTGACCTGTTTCGATCTTATCCTTATCAAAAAATAATTGTCCTCCCTGTTCCGCCATTTCTTTAGCCATTGGCGAATCAACTGGCGTTACATCACCTTCTGCAAAAACGGTAAGTGATGAAAATAATAAGGAAGTCATCGCTGCCGTGGTCATGACTTTCCATGCCTTCATTTTTCCTTTTTTCATGAACCTATCTCCTTTTCCTTATAAAAAAATAAATTAAAACTAGTAAACTTCAAATCTATCTTTATCATCTCTCATTTTCACTTTTCTGAAAATTAATCAAAAGGTATAATTGCTATAGCTTTTGGTTCTATGGCAACATAAAACAAAAGAACTATCCGCACCTTAAATAGCGCAGGATAGTTCTTTAAGAAAATGGAACAAGTTGATTTCGAACGGCATAAATGACTGCCTGTGAACGCTTTTCACATTCAGCTTTTTAAAAATCTTATTGATGTGAATTTTGACGGTCTTGTCACTGATAAATAGCGCTTCAGCGATTTCCTTGTTGCTAAGACCTTTGACCAATTCAAACAGTATTTCTTTTCCTCGCTCGGTCAAAGTATTTTCATTTGATTCGGATTACGTTTGCTGGTGATGATATGTAATTAACTTTTTGGTCATGCGAGGATGAATAATAGAATCTCCTAGTGATACCATTCGAATGGCCGCCTCCACTTGTTCAGATGGCGAATCCTTCAATACATAGCCATCTGCACCCGCCCGCAGTGCTTCCATTTAGTATTAATCATCTTCAAACATCGTCAACACAAGAACACGGCAATTCGGATACTGACTTTTCACGCGTGACGTAACCTTAATTCCATTTTTTCCAGGGAGATTGATGTCCATCAAAATACGTTCTACACTCCTCTACTTTTTCCAATACCTCATCCACGGAAACGCCACCTTCCTTTATTTCAAAGAATCTATTTATCCATTATTATCCAACAAAAAAAACCGGCACTGGCAAAATGGAAAATATCCACTAGCCAATCACCGGCTGTAAGCTCATCCTCAAATGGCAAGCTACTATATTAGTTTAATGCCTATTTCTTTATTTGACTGCTCATCAAATGTTATAATTTGTATGTGCCTTTTGTTTTAGATGTATAGCACCAAAGATATAGATGAATCCCATTAATCTAAAGGGTTGTTTTAGGAATACTGGGGACTGATCATTATTATAGAATCGATTCTAAGCAGCATGTTATCGGAGGATTCGGTTCTGGTGCAAAAAATACTCGATAGAAACATAGAGTGTCAATTTCCTTAAATTGCTAGCTTATGAAGCTAATTCAAACAATTTATGAATGAATTCTTTTTGATTTTGGACAGACTTCTCCCTTTGGAGAGTCTGTCTTTTTTTGATCATGTGCATAGCCTCTATCCCCGCAATAATTCGTTTAGCAGTTCGCAAGGACTTTAATCCAAGCATCGGGCGAATTCGTTTTTTAATGAAGCGATGATCCTGAACTACGATATTGTTGAGATATTTCACTTGCCTTAGTTGGATGCCTTCAGGCATCTGCTTTTCTTCTTTTAACTCTTGGATAGCGCTGGGATAAGCTGGGTTCTTGTCTACGGTTATCACACGAGGCTTAGAAACGTGCGAAAAAGCCAAGGCTTTCTTAAAAAAGCGCTTGGCTGCTTGTTTATTTCTTGCTTTACTTAGATAAAAATCAATCGTATTCCCTTCTGAATCAACGGCACGATACAGATATATCCATTGACCTTTGACTTCCAGATAGGTTTCATCGACTCTCCAGGAATCATTGGTTGGTTTAAGACAACGTCGTACTCGTTCATCTAATTCAGGTCCATATTGATGAACCCAACGCATAATGGTTGTATGAGCCATAGATAGTCCACGTTCTTCCATCATTTCGACTGAATCACGAAAACTGAGGTTATACCGTAGGTACCATCGAACGGATAATAAAATAATATCAGGTTGATAATGTTTCCACTTGAATTATCTTCGGGGTGTCACTTTAGGAGTTATTTTGCACTTATTTTAGGCGATATTTTGCACATCTAACCTTAAAAACCCAGCATCTTCTCATGTGAAGATGCTGGGTTTCTGATTATCTACATCAATCATTTTTAGAACATTTCGGATCTTACCAGTAAAAAAGCGACTGCTCTTTGTTCTGATCTGATTGGGGGAGAACATCAGATTTATCCCACTTTGTATGCCAAAACGTTTGTGGGTCTCCGTCAATCGCCATGGATGTTGCATTATTAGCGGCACTTGTTTCCTGACTTGTCGCTGTTTCCGTCATTTGAGACTGTGGGATACTATTAACAGTTACTCTAATGCTGGTTGTCAAAGGCACGTTATTGGGATTTTCCACCCCATTTGGCAAAGTTACAGTTCCATTTACAGTGAAGGTCTGTACAGTCTTTAAAGTGGGATCATAGTTTGAAGCATCTACATTCCATGTCACTTTGGCTTGAATGGGGTGGCTGCCTGAATCGGTAACCTAGTCTACTGTCGTTGGCAATCCAAGGGCGTCCGCTGTCTTCGCCGTCCCGATGGCCACTGTTACCGGTGCAGGTGCTGTGATGCTGTTTAATTTTCAATCATTCATCTTTACCAATTCAAACGAACGGAAGTCAAATCCCGCTTGCTTTATTTTTAACCTTACAGTATGCGCGCCTTTGCTTAGTTCTACAGTATCTGATCTAGTCTTCCAGGAAGTCCAGCCACCGGTACTCGGCAAAGATATTGTTTTCTGGTAAACACCATCGACAATAAAATCTATTGCTCCATCACCAGGTGCTGCTACCAGGAAATCTGCACGATAAGTTCCTGTACTCTCTACATTCACAACATAGTCCAACCAGGTGTTTTTGGTTAGATAAACTACCATCTGTCCGTCATCGGTAGGGATTACACTAGACATTGCATTATAGCTTGAAGCTAGTATCAATCCTGGTACTGATTGTACACCAGGCTTTACCGTATATATATCTACTGTAAATGAAGCAGTTTTTCCACCTACCGTATACGTTACGGTCTGACCCATTTCCTCAGCAATACTTTTAAAGCCGGTTATGTTGTCAGCACTTACCTTCACATTCTGTGTAGAACCGTCGCTATAGGTACCAACAACGGTCATGCCACTGATATTAATTTTTTCCCCTATAGTATAAATCCGCTTTGTTGGCAGATTTGTAATTGTGATGCTTTCCAACTTAGCGTCAGAAGTCTCATTGGCAATCGCCTTTATCTGATCGGTGGACAATGCATGATTGTAAATCCTAACAGCATCGATATTTCCATTGAAGACATGTTTGCCGCTGCTGTCTGCACCGATATACGTTCCCGTTCTAGGTTTGGCAGGAGTTGTGTTCTTGTTGGTTACTGGTACGCTGTTGCCATTGATATAAAGCTCCCAGGTTCCGCTTCTTCTTGCCGCAGTAATATTGGTCCATTGTCCTGCAGTCAACGCAGTCTGCGATCCAAGGATCTTCTGACCGTTGATCGCAATGGACACCTTATCGCCTTGGTCATGATCCAGCACGATTGAATATCCATTGGTACGGCCATCTCCGTTGGACAATATTTGTTGAGATCCTGAGGTTGCACCATTCCACTTCACCCAAGCTGTTAGCGTTACATCGTCTCTTTTGGTTGATGCAAGGCCTGCGCTCGCATAATTGCCGTCAGCACCGTTCAGGCTGAGCGAAGCTGAACCTTCCATTTTATCCGTCTTATCATAGGCAGCACTTCCATGCAAGGTTGCAATTAACCCATTCTTGATACTGTCGTTGCCATTGCCGTTAAATCCCCACATCGTGCTGGGATCGGTACTTTTCATAATTTGTAATTTATCTATGTTCATGCCCGCTGCGTTGCCATCGCTTTTTATGACGATCTTGTTATTTGGACCCGGATTCAGATCAATAGCAACCGCCAGATCGTTATATGAACTCATTCCTCCGGTAGTCGGAACGCTAAGCGTCTGTACCTTGGTTCCATTTACATATACCCCCATCGAAGCATTAGCAGCATCGGTAGCATACCCTATTTTCAATATTTTATTGCCGCCAGATGCTCCTCCGTCAACCCTGAGCATTTCCAAATATGCTCGTCCATCGTTCATATTGACAACCTTACTACCAGACGCATTGACGTCATCGCTCATGGTTGCGTAAGCGAATACACCATCTTCGGCTTCGTACGCACCTTTTTTATTCGGTTTCAGTAGTATCGTACCGTTCCATATTGTTGTTAACGTATTGAAGTGCCTGCCCCTAATTTGCACCTTGTTTTTATACACATCAAATATTAAACCTTGACAGCCAGCGCCAGTAACAAATCCATCTCTTACTGCTGAGAATTCTTTGCTATATAAATTGTTTTCCAATCTAATATCATTATGGAGATGCCCTGTTGTTAAAATAGCCTGTGGATATTTCGCCAAAACTTTCTTGATTTTCTGCTGCTGTAAAAAATCAACTCCGATATAACCATCCGATGGATATGATTTAGATACAGTTGCGTCTAATGGATGATGCAAGAACAGAAAAATCGGCTTGCTTGGGTCGGCATTGGAAGCTAGCTTGCTCTCTAACCAACTGATCTGCTCGTCGGAAATAAATGCCCATTTTTCCTCTGATCCTAAAAAAATGAAATGATAACCTTCGATCCACTTATCATAATACAATCCCGGCATTCCTGTCTTTTTTAAATATCTATTCTTGGATATGTTGAAATCAGGATCGTAGTCATACTCGTGGTTTCCAATTGTATAATATACTGGAGCATGTTTTGTTGCATTCATCGCATTTATGACAGTGTCATATTCATCATCTCTTTGATAATTGACCATATCCCCATTTGAAACTATAGCACTGACATTGTTAGCAACAGAGTCATTCAACGCCTCAGCAAGATTCGTTGTATTGACATGTATGTCAGATATGGACATAAAGCTGAAGATAGGGTTTTCTGCCCCTGCTGGTTTCATGATGGATGAACTAGATGCTGCACTAGATGCTGCACTAGCTGGTAAACCAGGAATTGAGTTTACTAGAGTCGATCCTATGGCAGCAGCTCCAACAAAAATCGTGGTCTTCTGCAAAAAGGTGCGGCGATCCATTTCCACATTAAAAGGATCATTTTTTACCGTTTTTACTTCTTCGTTTAATACGTTTTGGTCTTTCATAATTTTTTTCATTGAATATTCTTCCCTTCTAACAAAGTATTATTTTTCACAATATTAATAATAATGAGTAGATATTAAGTTTATAACTCAAGTCATGCTGGAATCCGTTTCCTCTATCTTTTCATAAATACGCTATTGTTGTGACAACACATATTGAGCGTCTCGCAGCAAAATGGTTGCAGCTTCTTGAAATGTATTTCCCGTTTTGTGCCTTCAGGTGGCGTAATCAAGATCGATACTACAATAAGAGCAAAATATGAGAGTTTCCTCGCTTTAGCCAGTCTGATTGGGTTAAGAATCCCTAATTTCGTTAAGAACATCACAAAGAAATAGACGAGTTGCCTCGTCTACCTATGATTATAAAACTGCTGATTTCTCCTGCTTCTTTTCAACAGCTGTTAATTCAGGCTTTTTCGCTTCCTCTTTCTCTTCATCGGATACTAACCCCTTGGCCGCACTCTTGAATTCAGTTAACGTGCGTCCAAAAGCCCGTCCGACTTCCGGCAGCTTGGAGGGGCCGAAAATAATTAAAGCAATCACAAGTATTAAAATCAAACCAGGAATCCCTATGTTTTGTAACATTATAATTAACCTCCTATTTATATAATATTTTTTAAATCCTGCTTCTTTTGAGGGAGATAGTTAAACAACTTATAATGAGCTTTATAACCACAAATATGACATCTGACACTCTCACTTAATTTATCTTGGTTCGAGATGACATGAACGTGTGGGAGATACATCATCTTTAAAGCTTCCTTAACGTGTTTTGTACAAGCAAACATCATCTGAGGTGCGTGGCGCTCAAATGCTGCAGCTTCTAGAATGGACATCCCTTGACTCTCGGCAACTTGAGCCAGTTTGTCCGAAACTGCGGTGCAAATTGCTTCGCAGGAGCAGCATAGGACATTTCCCTTGCGCGCGCAGAGTTTCTGCGTTGGAACGGTCCCCAAATGGCAAAGGTTTGACCTGGGCTTTGAATATTGACAAAAAGCGTGTTTCCATCAGGCGAGAAGACAGGTCCTGCCAATTCAGATCGCGGGACCCCGTTAACGTCGAATCTTATTGTCCCTCCCTCGTCGTAAAGTTTTTGAGCTAAATTCGCAAGCATTGATCCTATGCAACTCTTGCTACAAGATTTCCACCAATTTATCATATCAACTCACTGATACATTCTATCGGCCGGACATTATTTTAAAACCACCACCTCCAGAATCAAATTTTCTTATCTTCTTAATGGTAAGTGATAAATTTTAATAGAGTGTAAATACAACGTAAACATTTTGTAATATTGATATATTGTTATAACTGTATAATTCAAAATTTAAATCCTGTGTAGACAGGATTTAACGAATATTCAAAATAACAAACTCACCCTGTCAGACCTGAATATCATCCTGATCTAAAATTGCTTAAACACATTTAATAGAACACCCACAATTGTAATAGCTACTAATATGAGCAGAACTTTTGTCCCACTATACTTTTTCTTAGAAATTAAATACCAGCAAAATAGGACTGCAAGAAGGGATAGGAACCCTGGGAAGAAACCGTCTAAGATCTTTTGTAATACAATAGTTTCTAAAATAGACGCGTTCCTGAAGAAACGCGCCCTTTAACAGAAGACTCGATTTCAAGATAATCTTAGAAGACATTAATAACGTTCTTCTCTATTGACCCTGTTTTGCGGAAGAACATTTCAAAGACCTTATTGAAGAAACGCATGCGTTAGTTGAATATCAATTTATTTATTCTTGATACCATCTTTCATTAAACTCAAGTTTTAAAGCATCCCCAAAATATTTTCCGAATTTAATAAACCCTCTTCCTCTTGCAGTAATTATGTTTCCATCCTTCACAACTAATTCTTCTGAATAATTTTCTTTTTCAAAGATGCCTGAACTCTCCATATTTTCTGGAGTCATTCCAACAGTATATTTTTTTCCTTTAAGATTCCTGCTTTTGCTAATAAAAATGGAGAACTTGATATACTTGCAATAATTGTTTCCTCTTTAGCAACTTTGAACCTTTGTAGAAAACAAAGAACCGAAAAGGGTCATTTGTGGGACCAACTAACCTATTCGGTAACAGGAAAACAGCCATTTCATCGGTGTTAAGACTTATGTGACGGATTAGAGCAGCAACCCTGTGATCAAGCCTTAATGGTTTCTCCGAAAGATGAACGTCATCTCTTTTAGGCCTAGTGACAGGGTTCATGTCACAGACCGCAAAGTAAACAGCAGGAAAAGTAAGATAACATTATGGTAAAGATATTTGGTAATGTTTTTGGAGATTTTTTATGGTAAACCTCAAAGCCTATGGTATCAATGAACATTATAGGTTTAAGATATCATTACAATAACTGTGGTTTTTGGTAACTATTATTGGATAAACACCTGTAAATATTCCATATACAGTAAACTACTTTGCGGTTCATAGCAGCTACCCTGCCACTGGGCCTTGTCAGTATGGGCAAATGAAGTGCTGGCATTCGCACAAAATATTAAGGTGACTATGAACAAGGACAGGAATGCACGTATTTTCAAAGCGAGACCTCTTTTCATCAAAGTTTAAATCTAATCCCTTGGAGCGAATCGTAATTGTGTCAATAAATATTGAGGTCTAAATATAGAGCGTCCCGCAGCAAATATTTTGCCGCGGGACCTCTTTTCATCAAAGTTTAAATCTAATCCCTTGAGCGAATCGTAATTGTGTCAATGAATATTGAGCGTCTAAATATTGAGCGTTCCGCAGCAAATATTTTGCCGCTTCACCTGATATGTGCTTCCCGCTTTGAGCCTTCACTTCACTCACAAAGCCCTTTAGCTCGTTGTTTGCCAATTTGTCCTGCAGGCTATCGGCAATTCCCGTTTGCTCAGCGCCATCGTCTACCGTGTAGCAGGTATCGGCTACACCCGATTCGTTATCGCTCGCGCTTAAGGTTACAGTGACATCTTAATTGACCGAGCCGCTTGGCGCATTGTCCGTTGTCGTTGGCGATTGTTGATCACTCAATTGCCTTACTTCGTCCTGAGTCAACGGGAGATCATATACGCGAACGTCGTCCAGCAGTCCATTGTAACCTTCTGCGCCGGTTTCGGTGGCTCCCAGCACGATTTTATTCGTCACAGTCGGAAGCAGTCCGAGATTCGTTGTATTGCTTGTCACTAAGTTACCGTCGACATAAATCTTCATCCCCGTTGAATGATCGTAGGAAGCCACATAATGATGCCATTTGTTATCGTTGTAAGTCCATGGAAAATACAGCGCTTTATAACTGGATGAAGCAATGGGCCAATGGGCCGCGCGAGCTTGACCGCCTGCCAACTGAAGGGCCGTGAAACGATTATTGTTACGGAAAATGCTCGTGGTGCTGGTTGCAGGTTGAGAAGTCTTGAACCACAACGACACGGACTCGTCACCTGTTTTATTCAAAGTTGCCGAAGAGTTGAACTCGGCCCTTGAGCCGCCGCTGAAAGCAAGCGCTCCGTCTTTGCCCGAATCGGTCCAAGTCGGGTTGTTAACCAGAGTTCCGGTGTTGCCGTTGCCTGAAGAATCGCCGACGGTTGTACCGGAGCCTTCATCGAACTTCCAGTGGGCTACTAATTCGGCAGCCCTTGCAGATACGCTAATGCTTGTTGTCAATGGAACACTGTTCGGGTTTGTGACTCCAATAGGCAGAGTTACTTTTCCTGTTACCGTGAAGGTCTGCGCCGTCGTGGCAGTTGGATCGTAGCTTGCACTATTTACATCCCAATTCACACTGGCATCCACATTTCCCCCATCGGTTACAAGGGCTACTTTAGCAGGCAATCCAAGAGCTTCCGCTGTCTTCGCCGTTCCGATGGCCACTGTTACCGGTGCAGGCGCAGTGATGCTGTTCAATTTTTTTTCTTGAGTCTCTATCAATTCAAACCAGCGCAAAACCCAAAAAGGTGCAGTTGCTTTCAGCCTTATTTTATGTGAGCCTTCACTCAGTGCGACCGTATCGGATTTAATGACATAGTTCCAATGCGAGTTTAAGAATGTGGTTCTCGTTTGAGGTACTCCATCTACCTGGAATTCAATCTCTGCCGGACCGAATTTTCCATTTTGACTCCAGCTTGTTGCCACCTTGTAATTTACTTGATAGAATCCCGATTTTGCCACATCTACGTGATATTCCATCCAGTCGCCTTTTTCTATCCAAACCACTTGCCATGCGGGTCCGCCATCATTAACCCGTCCACTTCTAAGTACAGCACCCTGTTTCGAATTGTAGTTTGCACCTTCTATCCTTCCTGGCACCGATGCTGAACCAGACAATACATCTAAAATATTTACGTTAAAGCTGGCTGTCTTTCCACCTAGAGTCACAGTCAGTTGCACTTTTCCTTTACGAAAAGACTTAAAGCCGGTAATATGATCAACCGTTACGTTCTCCACTTTTGTTGTTCCATCGCTGTAAGTGCCTGTCACAACCAGCCCATCTATATTAATCCCATCTCCCTGCAGGTAATTCAACTTTGTTGGCAGTTTAGTTATTTCGATGCTTTGCAACTTAACGTTAGGAGTCTCGTTGGCAATTGCCATGATCTGATCTGTAGACAATTCTTGATTGTAAACCTTTACTGCATCAATACGTCCATTGAAGCTTTGTTGGCCTCTACTGTCTGCACCGATATACGTTCCCGTTGTAGGTGTGGCAGGAGTTGTATTGTTATCGGTTACTGGTACGCTGTTGCCATTGATATAAAGCTTCCAGGTGCCGCTTTTTCTTGCCGCAGTAATATTGGTCCATTGTCCTGGAGTCAATGCAGTCTGCGATCCAAGGATCGTCTGCCCGTTGACCGCAATGGAAACCTTATCGCCTTGGTCATGATCCAGCACGATTGAATATCCATTGGTACGGCCATCTCCGTTGGACAATATTTGTTGAGATCCTGAGGTTGCACCATTCCACTTCACCCAAGCTGTTAGCGTTACATTGTTTGTTTTTGTGGATACAAGATCTGCACTTGCATAATTACCGTCAGCACCGTTCAGGCTGAGTGAAGCGGAACCTTCCATTTTATCCGTCGTATCATAGGCAGCACTTCCATGCAAAGTTGCATTAAACCCATTCTTGATACTGTCGTTGCCATTGCCGTTATATCCCCACATCGTGCTGGGATCTTTACTATCCATAATTTGGAATTTATCTATGTTCACGCCCGCTGCGTTGCCATCGCTTTTTATGACGATCTTGTTATTTGGACCCTGATTCAGCTCAACAGGTACCACCAAATCGTTATACGAGCTCGTGCTCCCGGTAGTCGGAAAGCTGAGCGTCTGTACTTTGGCTCCATTTACATATAATCCCTTGGCAACATTGGCAGCATCGGTAGCATACCTTATTTTCAATATTTTATTGCCGCCAGAAGCTCCGTCAACCTTGAGCGACTCGATATATGCGCTTCCATGGTTCATATTCACATACTTGCCGCCGGACGGATTTATGTCGTCGCCAGATGTTGCATATGCGAACACACTATCCTCGGCTTCATACATGCCGGTTGTATTCGGGTGCAGACTCATAGTACCTTCCCATATGGTTTTTTGTGTAGTTACATCTCTTCCCTTTACATGCACCTTGTCTTTATATACATCAAACATCATAGCTTGACTCTCTAAAACGGCACCGTCTCTTAATGCAGTAAATCTATTGGTGTACATGTTGCCTTGTATCTTAGTATCGTCGTGAAGATGCCCTGTTGTTAAAATAGCCTGTGGATATTTTTCAAGGATATCTCTGAACTTCTGTTCCTGTCCCGTTTGTTCACCATAATTATCCGAATATGACTTGGATACGGTCTTGGAAATAGGCATATGGTTGAACACAAAAATCGGCTTGTCCGGTTCAGCATTTTCAGCAAGCTTACTTTTAAACCAGGCTAACTGTTCGTCGGACATATACGCGGTATTGGTCGGTTTCTTATCATACCCTAAAAATAGGAAGTCATAGCCTTGTATTTCCCGGTGGTAATACACCTTATTTTCTGGTATTCCTGCCTTTTGTATAAATCTGTTCACCGCTACATTAAAATCCGACTGCCAATCATATTCATGATTTCCCATTGTATAATGCACCGGCGGATGATCTTTTACAGAATCGATAGCATTTTTTATGGCATCATATTCACCGCTATCCCCGAGATTGGTTATATCCCCGACTAAAACGATTGCACTTGCATTATTATTTTTAGCATCCGTTACAGCTTTAGCCGTTTTACCCGTATTGCTATGCGTGTCCGACATGGACATGAAGCTGAAGATAGGTTCTTCCGTAGTGTTTTCTGTCCCTTCTGCATAGCTTTCCCCCTGAAAAGGCACAGCACTAAAACCTACTAGAATAGCTATTATCGTTAGTGTTAGAATTTTTAACCTTTTAAGAAATAGCATAATTAAACCTCCTGTTATTCTTTGTAATACTCAATATGAAATGGCCGTTTGTCATTTTGCTTAGCCCGTTAAGGGGTCCCTTAGAGGGGTTGAAAATCAGGATTTTATATTACTTGATCGCTTAGCTGGAAAAATTCTCGTTTTGACAGCGAGACCCCGTTAACATCGAATCTGGTTGTCCCTCCCTCGTCGTAAAGTTTTTGAGCTAAATTCGTAAGCATTGATCCTATACAACTCTTGCTGCAAGATTTCCACCCAATTTAGCATATCAACTCACTGATACATTCCATTGGCCGGACATTATTCTAAAACCACCCCCTCCAGAATCAAATTTGCTTATCTGCTTAATGGTAAGTGACAAATTTTAACAGGGTGTAAATCCAACGTAAATTTTTGCAATATTGATAATTGTTTTAACTATTGGTTTAACTATTGGTATAACTATTGGTTTAACTATTGGTATAACTATATAGTTCAAAAGTTATATTCTGTGTGGGCGGGGCGGAATTTAACGAATATTCATAATAACAAACTCACCCTGTCAGGCCTGAATATCATCCTGATCTAAAATTGCTTAAAACACATTTAATAGAACACCCACAATTGTAATAGCTACTAATATGAGCAGAACTTTTTTCCCACTATACTTTTTCCTGGAAATTAAATACCAGAAAAATAGGACTGCAAGAAGGGATAGGAACCCTGGGAAGAAACCGTCTAAGATCTTTTGTAATTCAATAGTTTCTTTGCCATTCGGTACCTTTAATGTAGTTGATAAATGGACGACTGAGGCTGCTAATCCCCCAATTTGGGGTAGTACCACATCGCTATCAAGCTAAGACTGCATTAGGAAATTTTCAGGAGAGTTTTTTTACTTTTTATAGGGGATCAGTGTAGATTATTTAAAAATTCGCATACGAAATAAACCCTAATGGGTTTTGTCTTTTTTTAATTAAGCAGCTAGATCTTCAGATATGGTACAATTGTAAACGACACCTAATATATCAAAGACTGTTTTTTCTGGTATCTATGAGATTTTCGTCCGTTGCGCTGTAGGAGGTTAAACAGACGAAGGAGACTCTTTGATAATTCTTGGGTGCCTTTTTGTATAGTTTGGAACAGGGGTACCGCCACATACCCATCAAGCGAAGTTAAAATCATACCCTCAAAATGAAAAAACGCTATGCTTATCGTAAGAGGTTTACGAGAAAGGATGGCGTTTTTGATGAATCCTATCATTTCAAATGAACTAAATCTTTTCGCACAAGAGCTACAATACTTTTTATCTCCAGTAGTCCTACAGAACATATCCAAACAAGTTGGCTTTGTACAGCGATCTAGTAAGTATCAAGCAAACGAACTCATTGCCCTTTGCGTATGGCTCAGTCAGGAAATCGCTAGCACATCACTTACACAATTGTGCAGTCGGTTAGAAGCTTCCACAGAGGTACTAATTAGCCCAGAAGGACTGAATCAACGCTTTAATCCAGCAGCTGTCGCATTTCTTCGAGAAGTCTTTACTTCTCTTCTCTCAAAAAAACTCTGTTCAAATCAATCGCTTTCTGCACACATGATTTCTACTTTTAATCGTATCCGTATCTTAGATGCGACAGTGTTTCAACTGCCTGATCATTTTGCCACTGACTATCAAGGTTCAGGTGGGAGTAGTAATACGGCAGGTGTGAAAATCCAATTGGAAAATGATTTACTGAGTGGTCAATTTCTTAACATGCAGCTTGGACCAGGAAAGAATAATGATAAAACATACGGTACCACCTGCCTTGAAACCGTTGAGGCAGGCGATTTATGTTTGCGTGATCTTGGTTACTTCGATTTAGGTGACTTACAAGCCATTCATGATAAAGAGGCTTACTATATCTCGCGGTTGAAGCTGAATACACGTATTTATATCAAAAACCCTGAGCCAGAATACTTCAAAAATGGCACGTTAAAAAAGCAAACAGAATACATCCAGCTTGATATGACACAAATGATGTCTAGTCTAACCCCTGGTGACACGATGGAAATTCCCGATGCATACATTGGCCAAAATCAGAAGCTTCCAGCACGTGTCATTATCCATCGTTTAACTGATGATCAAACGCAAACACGCCTGAAAAACCAAGTGATACGTGAAAAGAAGAAAGGCATTGTCATGAAGGATAAAAGTAAACGTTTAATGGGCATGAATGTATATTTCACAAACACGTCGCCAGAAGAAGTAACAACGAACTACGTGCATTCATTGTATTCACTTCGTTGGCAGATTGAGATTTTGTTTAAAACGTGGAAGTCATTCTTCGAAATTGATGAATGTAAAAATATGAAAAGAGAACGCCTAGAGTGCCATTTATATGGACAACTCATTGGCATTCTCCTCTGTTCTTCTACGATGTTTCAAATGCGACAGCTTATGCTTGAAAAGAAAAAGCAGGAGCTGAGTGAATACAAAGCGATATATATGATTAAAGATTACTTTCCATTACTGTTTAAGGCGATAGCAGTTGGCACAGAAGACCTTTTGAAAATTCTGCATCGCCTTTATCAGCTGCTCAAAAAGAACGGTCGTAAATGTCATCGGTATAAGAAGATGACCGTCTTTGATATTCTAGGGGTTGTGTATGAAACGACGGTGAAGCATAGACAAGCTGCCTAGCAAAAAAATCGTGTTTTTAAAGGCTTTTTTGGCATGCTTACTTTTTCATCACTCGCTAGTTTTGAAACAAGGATTATTTCGTATCTAGTAATTTACTTATTAACTTGATGGGTATGTGGCTGTACCCCAATAAGTATAAATTTTCAACTAAATAAATTGTGTTAATAGCTGGTTAAACTTGTCACGTTCTTCCCAGAAAGGAGCATGACCACTGTAATGAAATGGAATAAGCTGTGAATTCTTTATTAGCTTATTAGTTTCCTGAGCATTGGTGAAAGGAACGATTTTATCATGGATACCATGAATAATTAGTGTTGGTACGAGTATCTTGTCAAGATCATTGTACACATTCTCATCTCTTAGAGTCTTCATAATTCCGGCAGTCGACCACCCAGCTGCTTGTAATCCCAGCTGAAAGAACCAGTCCGAGAATGCTCCAGTGATATGCTGGAAGAAAAAGAGATCCGTTACTCCTTGAAGCATTTTAGGTCGATCATTATATGTTTCTGTAATAAATTTATTTGCAACTTCCTTTGGAACACTAGTAGGTGCAGCAGCATCAATAAGAACTAATTTAGATACACCATAACCTTGATATCGAGCCATGTATCGAATCGATATCGCTCCTCCTGTGGAATGTCCTGCTAGTGTGAAGTCTTTTAATTGTAGTGCCTCTACTACAGCGCGGACATCATCTGCCAGTCTGTCAAAATTATAACCAATGAAAGGTTTATCCGAATTGCCAAAACCCCTCCAGTCAATTCCTATCATCGATATCCCATTGCCGGAAGAACATTAAACTGATATTCAAACTGTTTATGGTTTAATGGCCATCCATGTATAAATAGTATCGTCTTGCTGCCCCCCGGATTAATATCTTCAACATATAAATTCACACCTTGCTCTACAGTAACAAAGTATCCCATGCCGATTCCTCCATGATAAATATGGTTTCAACAATAAGATATTCATATTTGTAAACATAAATGAGTACTTATCCCAGTTGTAGGTCCGAAGCGAAAAAGGTAGGGTTTATTGCTATCCTTCTCCTTTGCATAACTTACAAATTCAAAATGAACCATCTAAGTTCCTTTCTTTCTCTACAATCTGACCCTTTTTTAGATTTATTTTATTTTTATAATGCTTCGAGTAGGGGTCATTTTTCATTACTCCTCACCTCCCTGAAAAAACTTGGTTAGACACGCAATAATAAAAAAGAGCTAGCAAAAATACCGCTAACTCTCGTATTGATCAATAAATGGCCTAATTACAATCTTTGAATCAACCAATAAAATGCCAGCACAAAAATAAGGCAAGACGTTGAAATCATCATTTTACGATACCATGGGAACCTTCGCAGCCATAGTAAGAAGGGAAGTAATAGGCATAGGACCATGATCTGGCCCGCTTCCACACCTAAATTAAACGTCAGGAGTGAGCCAATCAGATTACTCTTTGGAAGTCCCGTTTCAGCCAAAGCCCCGGCGAAACCCATACCGTGAATCAGGCCAAATAAGGTCGTCAATTGCCACCGCCATTTCGCCTTTTGAACAAACATATTTTCCACTGCCACATAACAGATCGTCAGGGGAATCAAGGCTTCGACCCAATGCGAACTGACCTGAATACGGTCGGTGGCCACCAAGAACAGTGTAATGCTGTGGGCGACTGTAAATGCGGTAACAATCTTCAACGCATCCTTGAATCTAGATGCAATTAATACTAAGGATAACAAAAACAGCAAATGGTCATAGCCGGTTAAAATGTGTTCGATTCCAAGTACAAAGTATTTCCACAGGACGGAGCCAATCTCGGACTGAGCACTATGGCCGCAATCGCTGCAGCTTCCGGTAGTTTCCGCCGCGGGAAAGGTGATCTGAATATCTTTTCTATTGATATCAAGAATATCCTCATAGAAAAATTCCCCTGAATGGACCAAGAGTACACTCGTATGAGCAGGCGCATCTTCAAACACCAGATTGTAATGAATATTTAATTGTTCGATCGCTTCATCGGCGGTTAACCTTAATTGAAACACTACGCCTCTTGTGGAATCCTTTGTTGTCACGTCCATCGAAAGCAATTCCATCGTTAAGGGTTTCGAATCCACATCTATTCGAAGATCTTTCTGTAAAAACGATTCGATTCCGTCCTTTTGCGAGGGCAGTTCCTCGTTTTCCAGATTATCATTCTTGTTGGTATCAAATTGCACAAGCAAGTCTCGTTGATCAAGAAAAAGTTCATAGTCAATCTGGTTCCCTTTAACGTTTAACTTCGAGTAACCCATGCTTGAGGAATGCGCAAATGAAGTTGTGGCAGTCCCCAAAATTAATACGATGATGAACAAGGAGAGGAAAGTTCTTAGATTCATTGCTTCTGGACCTCTTTTCATAAAATGGACCAAGTAGAGAAGGAATTGCTATGCAAGCCTGCAACAGGAATTTCACAGGCTTGCGTAACAATTATAGTTCCTAACGTGGTAAATCCTGAATCCATCAATAATAATAGGGGGAGAAAATGGATCTCCCCCGTTACATTACCGATCCATCCTAAAATTCGTAAATGTGATGGCATCTGTGTTTATTCTCTTGGGTCAAGCTTTGAATTGCTTTACTTTTGTTTCAATACATATTGAGCGTCTCGCAGCAAATAGTTTGCCGCTTCGCTTGAAATGTGCTTCCTGCTTTGAGCATTCACTTCACTCACAAAGCCCTTTAGATCGTTGTTTGCCAATTTGTCCTGCAGGCTATCGGCAATTCCGGCATTGTCGATCCATTTGGTATCGACAAAGCGTGTCACCAACGTCTTTAAGGAATCGATGCTGGCTACTGTCTGAAAAACGGTTTTGCTTACCTGGTTTCCGGCCAAGTCGCTGGAGGATACAACAAGCGTATGCTGCCCAAGCGGCAACGTATAGAGCGGGATCGCCGTTCCGATTTGGTAAGCATGCAAATCAAGCGTAACCGTCGTTTTGCGTTGTCTACACCCGACAACTTATCGGTTAGTGTAATCTTAGGCGTCAAATCCCCGGAATCTTCATAAATGCTGTTGTCTCCCAGTACGGTCATCTCGACCTCAGGAACTTACTTATCCACCGGCGCTAAAATTTTCATTTCCGACAAACCGACAGCGGAGCCGATTCCACCGGATACCTGGAATTTGACCCATGTCACCGTCTTCTCAGGGAAAGTTACAGAATAAGCGCTCCCGTCATCCGGGATTCCTGAAACCTTAACCGTGCTTCCGTCGCTAAAGGTAAGCGTTCCGCCGGGCGCCCAGTCCACTAAATTAGGCCGATCATAGAAGATAATCTTGTTGAACGTTTGAGCCGTCGTCCAATTCAGCTGGATCCATGGATTCAGTTCTGACTTGGACACCCATTCGCTGCCCCTTATGATGCCATCGAACGCTTTGTCGGGAGTATAACTGGCATTGAAATACGATGAAGCGGTAACTGAGTCGGTCCGAATCTTATTAACAGTTACTCTAATGCTTGTTGTCAAAGGCACGTTATTGGGATTTGCCACCCCAGTTGGCAAAGTTACAGTTCCATTTACAGTGAAGGTCTGTACAGTCTTTACAGCGGGATCATAGTTTGAAGCATCTACATTCCATGACACATCGGCAAACCCCCAGCCTTCATCGGTATCCAAGGGTACTGTCGCTGGCAATCCAAGGCCGTCCGCTGTCTTCGCCGATCCGATTGTCCCCTCTGTTATGTCAGCAGGCGCAGGGATGCTGTTTAAATTACCACTGTTTTCATTAATGTCAATCTCCTGCGACGAACGGTTATACATGGAATCCGCGGCGAATATTCGGAGTGTATAAGGAGTAACCGGCGACAAGCCTGTCATCTTGTATTCCCTATATACATCGAATGGCTTGTCTAGCGGCAGCGAAAGACTATTGAACGATTTGTCCACTTCTCCTGTAAGCTTGTTGATCAGATCAACATTGTATTCCAGCACACGAACGTTGTCACTGGCTTGCTTCATTGTAAAAATAAGCTCGTTGTTTTCGAAGGATTTTGGCTTAATACTGCCTTCATCAAACTGCGGAGGTATGAGTTCTCTTATATCGTTCCTGCTGTACGTAAAGGCATTTTTGCCTTCGCCAGCGTTTACTACACGAGGTATGCCTACAAATTCTTCAGTACTTAAATTGTACTGTTTGATAATAATTTTCGGACCGTAAACCTCCAAGAAATTCACAATGCGCGGTATGGTATGGTATTTATTGATATAATTTCCTTCAATATATCCGCCGTACGGACCGTTATCGATATAACTGGAATAGTGCGACGAACCGGAATCGAGAAACGTAGCCGAACCTTGATGGAGAGAACGTTCGTCGGTCGGGTCGTATTGCGTATGGCCTGACATATAAAACACCTGCGACAAATTATTGTCGGCAATATATTTACCTACAGCATTACTTCCCGAGCTGCTCCATCTCGATCCCCACACGGTTCCGCTTACAGGGAAGTGAGAAAATACAAATATGGGTTTTGTTGGATCATAATCCTCTTCTTCTGTGATTGTGTTGAGGTAATTTTGGGTTTTTCCCACCGTATTTTGGTTATTGTAATTTGCGTCAAAACCGACAATATTGTATCCTTTTACCTTAACCCGATAAGCACTGTTAAAGAAATTGTTATCGTACGAATTCGTTGCTTCGTTCCATGCGCCCGCCGAACCGATAGGTATTAGGTTTTCGGAACCGCCCAAATCATGGTTGCCTCTTACCATTAACAACTCCGTACTGTCAAATAAACCCTCATTTTGAAGTTTATTGTATACTTTTGTAAGCCCACCCATCCACACATGTTCACCGGCGTTGTTACCTCCGGTAACGTCGCCAGGAATCAACATGACATCGGCCTGCGGGAACACGCTCATGGCTTTTCTCATATCTTCTTCCACGCGCGCGATTGTATTAGGATTACCATTGATTTCTGTGTCACTGTTTATAGTTACATTTAAACCGGGGGGAGTTAATGTTTTATTGCTTTTTTGATAGATGAATATGGCGTTGTTTAGTTCACGTTCGTAATAATTGATGGTTTCCTGTGTATAGAATTTTTCTTTTTGCGTTCTTGCAACCTTTTCTGCATATCTCAAAGCCTTTTTCAAATAATTAAAATCGGTTTTGCTGAAGCCTTTGCCGCGACCGTCTTCTACGATTGCACTTGCTTCTGATATGGTGTCGTTAAGTGCGTTCATATCTACTTCATGTCCAGCGTAACTATTATAATTCGCTTGAACGACTTTACTGCTAATGACGCCTTTCCAAATCATCAGATCAGCGATATCGAATGAATTACCGCCGAGGTTGCCCAATCCGTCGCCACCTATATTCAATGGATTCGACGTATCTAAAGATCCGTGCCTCAGCGAAGTTTCAGCCATTTTGTAAGCATCAATATAAAGCGACGCGAGCATTTTATCTCTGTCTACAACAAATGTCACGTAACGCCAATCGGAAGCATCAAACGTGTTGCGCCCAAAGGAAATGTTCTTTACTTTTGCAGTCGGGAATCCAAAATTCATGTTGATCGAATTGGCTGATGTGTAAATCGCCCAGCCTGCGTTAGAGCCGTTACTAAAATCCTTGTTTGATAATATGACATTATTATTTTTAGTGTCGCCCTTATACCAGAAGGATACGGTAAAACTCTCTTCTCCAAATTTCAAGCTCTGCGGCGTACTGACATAATTGCCATTTCCGCTTTCTAAATGCAGAGCTTTGGTTCCGGGTAATACACCGTCTACAAAACTATAATTCCCTTTTGCTATCAAATCTTGTTGATTTGCATCGTCCTTCAAATTATTATCAAATTTAATCGATGCAATTTTGGCATCTTTGCTGGCATTATCTATTTTTGCGTATGTGGTGGTCGATAACATAACGAATATCATCGTGAATGCGAGGGTAATAGATAAAATTCTTTTCATTACAGAAAACCTCCATATTTTAAGTATTTTAAGAGCCTGTTCAAAAAGCTTGTAAAATTGAGTAAAAAACAAAACCGTAGCGAAACTTCGATGCGGAACTCATTGATTATATCGATCCTGTCCACGACTCCATTGTGCTGGAGAAGGTCGCCCCGCTTTACAAGGATGGCGGGCATCCTCCCATCGATCGGGATGAGAGGAGATTTTTCGTCACGGAAATCCCCCTTTCGTTTCCAATATTGAAACCTTGATTTTCTCCTTCTGCTGCTCTCATTAAACTGAAATGGTGCTTTAATTCTGGTACGCCGATATTTTGAAGCATCACCTCCTAGAATAGGGGAAATACATGACAATAGACGCCACCTCAAAACAGCATAAAATATAACATACTCACACAAATTACCTATTGTACAAACAAATAATACACAATTATTATTGATTTTCTGTAAATATCGTGTAATTTTTTTGAAAAATCACCAAAATCACACAATTACACATTAATAGCTGATGGTGGATTTTATTTTCCTGGCTGCAAAAAATAAAAGATTTACTTTGCTACTTGAAATTTGAGGAGAAAAGCTGAAATGAGATAAACTGAGTTTAAAAAACACATAAAAAAAAGGAAAGTAGACGGCTACTTTTCCTCCAAATTAATCTTATTCACAATTTCAATACCTTCTTTTTTATATTTCTGCAGTACCTTTTCGGATAGATTTGAATCAGAAATAATACGGTCAACCCTTTCAAAATGGCAGACTTTCAATAATGATGCAACATCAAATTTACTGCTATCCGCCAGCACAATGCAACTTCGAGAATTCTCAAGCATTTTCTTTTTCACTTGGTATTCACCTAACCCGTAATCCGTCAGCCCTTCCGTCAAGGAAATACCACTGATGCTCATAAAAAAAGTATCAATGTGAAATCCTTTAAAAAATTCTTCCGCTAAAGAACCTACTAGACATAATTCTTCATTTCGGAGTACACCCCCCGGCATCAAAATCGTATAATGAGGCATTTCTGAAAGTTCATTGGCAATGATTAAGGAATTTGTTAAAACGGTAAGTCTTTGAAACCTGCTTTTTAATTCTTTCGCCAATTCGGTATTTGTTGTGCTGACATCTAATGCAATGGATTGTCCTTCTGTAACATAATGTGCAGCAATCTTCGCTATTTCCTTCTTTTCCTCAATATTTTTGGTTTCCCGCAATGAGAAATTGATTTCTTGACTGTTCGCATTATCTAAAACCGCTCCACCGTGCACCCTTCTTATATACCCTTCTTTCTCGAGATATTCAAAATCCCTGCGGACTGTTTCGGTAGACACACCAAACGTTTTTGTGATCGAAGACACCTTGACAGACTTATTTTTTCGTAAGCATTCCATTATATGTTCATGACGCTCATGAGCTAACAATATTTTCACCTGCTTTAGTTATTAGGCAAATTTGGTATTTCTTAATTTTTTTACTTATTCTATAAATAACACAAATTCGCATAAGTTCACAACCTAACTCACGTGAGATTCTTGCAAAGTTTTTACAAATGGATACGTACATACAAGCTTTCTCAGTATTTTTCTACAAAACTATCCAATATAAATAAGATATGTTTGAATGAACATAATTTTTTGAAAAATGAAGAAATAACCAAAAGTCTGGTTTATAGGAGGAGGAAAACATATTTAGGAGAAGTATGGCCGTTTCATTACTGTTGGTATTTAGTATTTTTACTGGATGCACACAAATTCTCCGCGAAAGAGAATCTAGCATTATCAAAACAGAATTTTTTATCATATTTTTTTATAAATTTTCGAACTTAATTTTAAATCCACTGCAAGCTTACATTGTAGCCAGTATAGTATTTGCCCGCGATGGCTGATTTCGTCTTCAAGGGGTACCGCCAATGTCTGGACCCCTATTTGCATAAAGAAGTGGAGTTTTATGTAACTTCTTATTTAATATAATGGCCCGATTGCCCTTGGAGCGAATCGTAATTGTGTCAATAAATATTGAGGTCTAAATATAGAGCGTCCCGCAGCAAATATTTTGCCGCGGGACCTCTTTTCATCAAAGTTTAAATCTAATTCCTTGAGCGAATCGTAATTGTGTCAATGAATATTGAGCGTCCCATAGCAAATATTTAGACGCTTCACTTGAAATGTGTTTCCCACTTTGAGCCTTCACTTCATTCACAAAGCCCTTTAGCTCGTTGTTTGCCAATTTGTCCTGCAGGCTATCGGCAATTCCGGCATTGTCGATCCATTTGGTATCGACAAAGCGTGTCACCACCGCCTTTAAGGAATCGATGCTGGCTACTGTCTGAAAGTGAACGGTTTTGCTTACCTGGTTTCCGGCCAAGTCGCTGGAGGGTACAACAAGCGTATGCTGCCCAAGCGGCAGCGTATAAAGCGGAATCGTCGTTCCGATTTGGTAAGAATGCGAATCGAGCGTCACCGTCGTCTTGCTGTTATCGACCCCCGACAGGTTGTCGGTTAATGCAAACTTAGGCGTCAAATCCACGGAATCTTTATAAATGCTGTTGTCTCCCAGTACGGTCATCTCGACCTCAGGAACTTACTTATCCACCGGCGCTAAAATTTTCATTTCCGACAAACCGACATTTGGCCCGCTTCCACCGGATACCTGGAATTTGACCCATGTCACCGTCTTGTCAGGGAAAGTTACAGAATAAGCGCTCCCGTCATTCGGGATTCCTGAAACCGTCAAAGTGCTTCCGTCGCTAAAGGTAAGCGTTCCGCCGGACGCCCAGTCAGCTAAATTGGGCCGATCATAGAAGATAATCTTGTTGAACGTTTGATTCGTCGTCCAATTCACCTGGATCCATGGATTCTGTTCTCCCTTGGAGGCCCATTCGCCATTAACCGCTTGCCCTATGCCATCAAACACTTTGTCGGGAGTATAACTGGCATTGAAAGACGATGAAGAGGTAACTGTAGCGTTCCACGCTGGGATCTTATTAACAGTTACTCTAATGCTTGTTGTCAATGGAACGCTATTCGGGTTTGTGACTCCAATAGGCAGAGTTACTTTTCCTGTTACCGTGAAGGTCTGCACCGTCGTGGCAGTTGGATCGTAGCTTGCACTATTTACATCCCAATTCACACTGGCATCCACATTTCCCCCATCGGTTACAAGGGCTACTTTAGCAGGCAATCCAAGAGCTGCCGCTGTCTTCGCCGATCCGATTGCCACGTCTGTTATGTCAGCAGGCGCAGTGATGCTGTTCAATTTTTTTTCTTGAACCTCTATCAATTCAAACCAGCGAAGAAGCCAATAAGCTGCATTTACATTCAGCCTTATTTTATGAGAGCCTTCACTCAGTGCGACCGTTTCGGATTTAATGACATACCTGTTCCAACCCCCGGTTGAGAATGAGGTTCTCGTTTGAGGTACTCCATCTACCTGGAATTCAATCTCTCCCGTTTGTATTCCTGATGCCACCTTGTAATTTAATTGATAGAATCCCGATTTTGCCACATCTACGTGATATTCCATCCAGTCGCCTTTTTCTAAAGCACCCACTACCCATGCGGGATCGCCATCATTAGTCGGAGCACTATTAAGTATAGAACCCGGTCTTTTCGAATTGTAGTTTGCACCTTCTATCCTTCCTGGCACCAATGCTGAACCAGGCATTACATCTAAAATATTCACATTAAAGCTGGCCGTCTTTCCACCTAGAGTCACAGTAATTGGCAATTCTTTTTTAAGAGTGGTACTATCAAAGCCGGTAATATGATCAGCCTTTACGTTCTCCACTTTTGTTGTTCCATCGCTGTAAGTGCCTGCCACAACCAGCCCTTCTAGATTAAGATATTGTTCTCCCCGCAAGTAATTCAACTTTTTTGGCAGTTTAGTTATTTCGATGCTTTGCAACTTAACGTTAGAAGTCTCGTTGGCAATTGCCATGATCTGATCTGTAGACAATGCTTGATTGTAAACCCTTACTGCATCAATACGTCCATTGAAGCTTTGTTGGCCTCTACTGTCTGCACCGATATACGTTCCCGTTGTAGGTGTGGCAGGAGTTGTATTGTTATCGGTTACTGGTACGCTGTTGCCATTGATATAAAGCTTCCAGGTGCCGCTTTTTCTTGCCGCAGTAATATTGGTCCATTGTCCTGGAGTCAATGCAGTCTGCGATCCAAGGATCGTCTGCCCGTTGACCGCAATGGAAACCTTATCGCCTTGGTCATGATCCAGCACGATTGAATATCCATTGGTACGGCCATCTCCGTTGGACAATATTTGTTGAGATCCTGAGGTTGCACCATTCCACTTCACCCAAGCTGTTAGCGTTACATTGTTTGTTTTTGTGGATACAAGATCTGCACTTGCATAATTACCGTCAGCACCGTTCAGGCTGAGCGAAGCGGAACCTTCCATTTTATCCGTCGTATCATAGGCAGCACTTCCATGCAAAGTTGCATTAAACCCATTCTTGATACTGTCGTTGCCATTGCCGTTATATCCCCACATCGTGCTGGGATCATTACTATCCATAATTTGGAATTTATCTATGTTCACGCCTGCTGCGTTGCCATCGCTTTTTATGACGATCTTGTTATTTGGACCCTGATTCAGCTCAACAGGTACCGCCAATTCGTTATACGAGCTCGTGCTTCCGGTAGTCGGAAAGCTGAGCGTCTGTACTTTGGCTCCATTTACATATAATCCCTTGGTAACATTGGCAGCATCGGTAGCATACCTTATTTTCAATATTTTATTGCCGCCAGAAGCTCCGTCAACCTTGAGCGACTCGATATATGCGCTTCCATGGTTCATATTCACATACTTGCCGCCGGACAGATTTATGTCGTCGCCAGATGTTGCATATGCGAACACACTATCCTCGGCTTCATACATGCCGGTTGTATTCGGGTGCAGACTCATAGTACCTTCCCATATGGTTTTTTGTGTAGTTACATCCCTTCCCTTTATATGCACCTTGTCTTTATATACATCAAACATCATAGCTTGACTATTTAAAACGGCACCGTCTCTTAATGCAGTGAATCTATTGGTGTACATGTTGCCTTGTATCTTAGTATCGTCGTGAAGATGTCCTGTTGTTAAAATAGCCTGTGGATATTTTTCAAGGATATTTCTGAACTTCTGTTCCTGTACCGTATTTGGATAATAATTATCAGAATATGACTTGGATACGGTCTGGTAAATAGGATTATGCGTGAACACAAAAATCGGCTTGTCCGGTTCAGCATTTTCAGCAAGCGTGCTTTCCAGCCAGGCTAACTGTTCGTCGGACATATACGAGATATTGTCCGGTTTCTTATCAAACCCTAAAAATAGGAAATCATAGCCTTGTATTTCCCGGTGGTAATACACCTTCTTTTCTGGTATTTCTGCTTTTTCTATAAATCTGTTCTTCGCTACATTATAATCCGACTGCCAATCATACTCATGATTTCCCATTGTATAATGCACCGGCGGATGATCTTTTACAGAATCGATAGCATTTCTTATGGCGTCATATTCACCGCTATCCCCGAGATTGGTTATATCCCCGACTAAAACGATTGCACTGGCATTATTATTTTTAGCATCCGTTACAGCTTTAGCCGTTTTACCCGTATCGCTATGCGTGTCCGACATGGACATGAAGCTGAAGATAGGTTCTTCCGTAGTGTTTTCTGTCCCTTCTGCATAGCTTTTTCCCTGAAAAGGCACAGCACTAAGGCCTACTAGAATAGCTATCATCGTTAGTGTTAGAATTTTTAACCTTTTAAGAAATAGCATAATTAAACCTCCTGTTATTCTTTGTAATACTCAATATGAAATGGCCGTTTGTCATTTTGCTTAGCCCGTTAAGGGGTCCCTTAGAGGGAGTGAAAATCAGGATTTTATATTACTTGATCGCTTAGCTGGAAAAATTCGCGTTTTGAAGGCGAAACCCCGTTAACGTCGAATCTTGTTGTCCCTCCCTCGTCGTAAAGTTTTTGAGCTAAATTCGTAAGCATTGATCCTATACAACTCTTGCTATAAGATTTCCACCCCCTCCAGAATCAAATTTGCTTATCCGCTTAATAGTAAGTGACACATTTTAACAGAGTGTAAATACAACGTAAATATTTTGTAATATTGATATATTGTTATAGCTATATAATTCAAAATTCAAATCCTGTGTAGACAGGATTTAACGAATATTCAAAATAACAAACTTACCCTGTCAGGCCTGAATATCATCCTGATCTAAAATTGCTTAAAACACATTTAATAGAACACCCACAATTGTAATAGCTACTAATATGAGCAGAACTTTTGTCCCACTATACTTTTTCTTGGAAATTAAATACCGGCAAAATAGGACTGCAAAAAGGGATAGGAACCCTGGGAAGAAACCGTCTCAGATCTTTTGTAATTCAATATTTTCTTTGCCATTCGGAACATTTTCTTTGATAAAATCGTTTTCAATTCATTAGATAGAACAGATACGATTTTGCTATATCCTTCCCAAGCATCTTGATCATAATTGGATATAACTATTTCAGTAGCTTTATCATATTTAGACATGTTCGCCCTCCTTATTGACATAATGTTATGATATTAAAAACTATAATATTTCCACTAAAGAAAAAAAGATATTTAACATCAAATGTTATGACAATAGAATCCCCCACAAAAATTATCTATTGCAATACTTTTTTGAAATTTTAGAATTTCTCCTTAAATGGTCGAATTAATGTCAATATAATAACGATATTGGTCTCCAATAAAATAGCATTCTGTATATTCTGCAAAATCAATATCTTTACAAAAAGATTTTCTTACCCGTTTTAGGACTGGAGTATCTTCTGCAATATTTAATTCCCCTATTACTTCTTCCGTTGGCTTTACTGCTTCTAGATATTCTTTAATCTTCGAAATGTGAATACCTTTTTCATTTAACATTTTGGATAACGATCCATAATAATCCTTTGGGTCTGTTGGTAAAATAACAGTTGTTTTAATAAACGTTTTAAAATAGACCATTACATTATCTTCGGTACCTCGTACCCGTCTTATCTCATATACATTTTCCCCTGCAGAAATATTTAATTGCTTCGCAACATGTTGGTCTGCTTGGACTATTGATATCTTTGCTTTTTTAGTAGTTGCTTCTTTTCCTAGTTCATTCATTTCAAAAGTGAAGCCTCTAACATACGTATAATGGTTATTTTTTTCTTCAAACTGCTCGTTTTGATCTAATACAAAAGTACCTGTCGGTCTTTTTCTAACTAAGTACTCTTCCCAAACTAATTCATTGATGGCTTCCCTAACAGTAATTCTACTGACGTCATAGGTTTTACAAAGCTCTAATTCAGAAGGAATTTTATCACCTGGATTCCAAACCTTGTTTTCGATTTTCTTCTTGATATCATTCTTCACCTGAATATAGAGGGGTGCCGCCTCTTTACTTGTATCCAGTTTCATTTTCTGCAAACTCCCTTCCAAACATCAAATGCTTTTTACATTCTTTTCTTCCCTAATATACGATAATTTTCAGCTCTAGTAAAATAAAGAGAAAGTGTCTCACTGAAACATTCAGAAAGGCACTGCTGCAATTCTTTACTTATTATACGTAATTTTGAGCCTAACGATGTATCAAGAACGGGCGCATTACATGATATCAGGAGCTAATCAGCACTCCTTTACTATGGAAAGTTCTGGGCAGTTTAATTCAACAAAATTCAAATGAAAATTTAATATAGAAGAAAGTTGCTTCAGAGCTTTGAAGCAACTTGAAAATCTTTTTATTATGACTCACTCTTTAACCACAAATGGGAGGTTATTTCTGCAAATCAAACTGGATGTAGTCCATTTGATAAGAACCACGTTCAGTGATATGGACAGTGTAGGAATGAGTTCCTTGTTCCAGATATCTATACTCAAATTCTTGAAGTGCATAAATATCGGAACCCGTAGTGTTTACCACTTCTATCTCCTCGCTAAAATCTCCATCCCATTCTAATCTGATTTTACCCGTTGGATAAAAAATTGGAGTAACTTTCGCAGTCCCAGACACGCGACCTGAGATTTTATACAAACCTGATTTCGGAATGTTCACTTCATATTTAGCCCATTCCCCCGCCTCGTTTGATTTTACAACGATCGCACCAGTTCTGTCAGCGACATCAATCCAGTCAAAAAATCTTGAAGGGTCATTGTAGTTTGGATCAATATCATAATAACCGACACCCTGTCCACCTGGTAGATAGTCCTCTGCCCCAACACGGACGGTTCGATTTCCTTCTTGCGCATCCCAGAACTTCATATTACGTCCGTCGCGCCAGTAATCCATCGCCTCGACATTGTCGGTTTGCATAATGTTCGCACCAAGGTCCGTTACAGCTTTCCATCCAAGATTTACATCCCGCAGTGATGCCTCATCTGTATATCTCCCGGCAAGGCCATACCACATGACGTTGACAAAAACCCTGCTGTTTTTCTGAATTTGTTTTATTTTCTCCGGTTGAATTTGTGGATCATTTAAATCATTAAAAATGACCTCATATGCTACTGGCTGGCGTCCTGGGAATGTGTCTACTGTGTCAGCAGTGTTAGGAGTGCCATCATTAATAATGTGCATATACAGAATTTCCGGATCCTTTGCCATAAATTCTGCCGCTTCTGCCACATTTGGGCTTCCCTTGAACAATCCATGATCAACAGTATCCGTTTTGACAAGCACGTCGTACATTTGCTCACGGATTGGCCAGCCTTTATCAAGGTTTACGATAGCACGATTCTTGACTGCAAGCATAGCTTCCTCCAAAGTGGGAACCGTGTAGTCCGTTAACTTAGCCGTTTGTCCACCAAAACCTTCTTTTAGGCGGAGCTCCTTAATTTCTGCCAGAGTGAAATCACTAACCTTTCCTGTTCCGTTGGTGGTTCGGTCCACAGTTGTGTCATGCATTAAGACAGGTACCCCGTCCGCTGTCAGCATAACGTCGATTTCGACGATTTCAGCGCCGTCCTTGATCGCCTCTTTAATTGCCCCCAGCGAGTTTTCCGGGTATTCACGGTGCTGCCCACGGTGTGCTGTAATCATAAGAGGAGCATTTTTTCGATGATCTAGCAGTTTAGAATGAAGCTTATCAAATTCTTTGCTATCAGTAATAGACGATGGAGTTACCATAGAAGCACTAGCTTGTTGTGTTGCCCCCACATTTGCAATCGTAGTTGCTGCCAAACCAACTATAAGTAATTTTTTTATCTTCATTTTTTTATTCTCCTTTTGATGAAATAAGTAGGACTGCCAAAATCAGAACAGTTTCATTATATTGCTTTATACTAGACTATAAATATCATTTACCTAAACTTAACAAAATTTTACAAAAAACAATAGATTCATATATGATTAACAATTCAGTCAGGAAATATGAATAACAATCCATGTATTTCCGTTTCCGTTGATAAATGTTAAATAAAATCAACCACTGTTTCAGGCGAACATTTTTTAGTCCTCCTTTTATTGGCTTACGAAATAAATTTAGGGAAAAATAGATTCTAAAGTCATTCTCCTTTGTAATTATGATTTTTGGATTTTCTTTTCCTATTTTTAAGGTTTTTTCTTTTCCTCCTTTTCTTTTTAATCATGGGTTGTCCCTTTTGAAGCCGAAGCGCTGATGTTCCCCAAAGGGGGATGATTTTTCCACTTTTGCAAGGAGAACGAAAAACACGTATAGGCAGTCGGTCAAGGGATTAGCATAAAAAGTTTTTTATGTTGCGAAAGCGATTTTAATAAAAAAGTTTTTTGCCCTTGATCGATTGACTCGCCGTCTTCGTTTCCTGTCGGAAAGGTTCGGGTACCTGCCGGCTGGAAAAGTAGTCGGCTTACGCTGTTTTACGATTCGGATTCAAAAGGGAAAAGAACAATGAAAAAGCAGCCGTAAATGGCTGCTTACCCTGCAATCTAATATTCTTTTATCTCGTCATTTTCTGGTATTCATGCTTTCGACTCGTTCGGTATGGCGGCTGACCGCAAATGGGACAGGAACCTACGGAATGTTAGTGTTTTTCAGATCATTTAATGCCGAAGCGACACGTACACCATGACAGAAAGAAGTTTTCCCCTTTCTGATCAGTCTGTTGTGCTGCCGCCGAAATAGCTTTTAAAAGGAAAAGAAGTCTAACTGTGCTTCATAGGGAAAAAGAATCCTCATTTTTATACTTATAAGTTCTAAACAAACGTTTAATTAAATAGTGGCCGTAAGGTAGTGCCCCAAATACAAATATATCAGAAGGATATTCAAATAGGTAGAAGATGGATTTAAGCATTAATGATAATGGAATCTTACAGAAAACGGATAAAGGAAACTTTGAAAAGAAAATTTCAGGTCTCCAAACTTATGTTATTTTGGAGCTGGAATATTCACAGCAATAGCCCCGCTAAGCTTTTTTGCCTCTCTGCTCTACACCAATGTTTCTTACACTAGTGCTGCTGCCTCCATAGAACCAATCATTACGGTTATATTAAGCAAGATATTCTTAAGTGAAGAAGAATTTCTCACAATTCGAACTGTATCACAAAAAATAGGGCGTGGCTTTCACGACCTATTTTTCTTACTCTATCTATAGAGGGCGTTACATTCTATTAGATGCCAAAAAGAGATAAAAGATAAGTCCATATGCTGATGAGGACAAGCAGCGCCAGACTATATATGATTGTCATTCTAAGTAATGTGGATTCTTGACCCGTTTCTTGTACGGCTGCTGTTGCAATGGCAATAGATTGTGGTGAGATCAGTTTGGCCATCACCCCACCACTTGTGTTGGCTGCAAGAAGGAGAGAAGAACTTGTGCCAATCTGTGTACCTGTCACGACTTGAAGATTTCCAAATAAGGCATTGTTGCTTACAACAGAGCCAGTGATAAATACGCCAATCCATCCAAGAACAGGAGAAAATAATGGAAAGATGTCGCCTGTTTTTGCGAGTGAAAGACCGATTGAAGAAGAAAGGCCTGCATAGTTTGAAAGATTGGCAAATCCCATAATGAAACAGATGGTTAAAACAGGGATCCAAAGTTCTTTCAGAGTATCTCCTAAGCTCTTAAAGCCTTGTTTTAAAGTAATTCCTTTACTAAACATACCTGTTAACATAACTGCTAAGAAAATCGCCGTACCTGTTGCAGAAATCAAGTCCAGTTTAAAGATTGCAGCTAATGGTGTTTCTGCCACAGCAATAGGTGGTACTTTCACGATTTGACCGTCTAATCCAGGAATCGGTAACAGTAATGTTGTTTTATAGAGGAGACCTCCTTCTAAAAAGAGAGCTTTGAAAGCTGGAAGACTCCAGATCGTAATCATTCCTGTCAAAATGTAAAACGGAGACCAAGCAAGAATAGTTTCTTTAAGAGAGTAGCTTTGCTGTACGCCCGCCTCTTCGTCAGGATTTTCACGATAGATATTTTTAGGCTGCCATTTATTTAAGAAAAGTGCAAGAACGGCCATACTCATAAGAGCAGAAATAATGTTTGCTAGCTCTGGCCCTAAAAAGATAATAGTGAATGTTTGAAGAACTGTATATGTTCCACTCACGACAAGTAAAGCTGGTAACGTTTCTTTTATGCCTTTCCATTTGTCGAGGATAAAGACAAGTAAAAATGGAACAATAAATGAGATAAAAGGCAGTGTCCAAGCCAGTGTCCGGGATAAATCGATTGGTGCCATATTCCCCATTTGCGCACCGACGATAACAGGAATTCCAATTGCACCAAATGCACCAGACGCAGCATTTGCGATTAAACAAAGCATCGCAGCTTTCAATGGACGGAACCCAAGTTCTGTTAGTAAGGCAGCAGAAATGGCTATTGGAACACCAAAACCGGCTGCCCCTTCTAAAAAGGCATTGAAACTAAAGCCGATCAGTAATACCTGAAGTCGTTGGTCTTGAGAGATATTTGCGATACTTCCTCGAATCACGTCAAATTTCCCTGTTTTAACGGCAATTTTATAGAGCCAAACTGCCATGATCACGATGTAGCCGATTGGCCACAAACCATTTGCAATCCCATGTAAGACTGCAGCAATTGCTTTTGAAAATGGCATCTGGAATAAAAATGCCGATACACCTATGCTAATGATTAGTGTAAGAAGGGCTGCGATAATACCCTTCATTTTGAATACAGTCAGACCCAAAAGAAAGAATATGACAGGAAGGGCAGCAACCAAGGCTGATAAGTACGTGTTATTCAATGGATTATAGTCTTGAATCCACATGATGCTTCCTTCTTTCTATTTAAAGTAATTATTTTACTTCTTCAAAATAAGGCGCCAAAATGTCTTTTAAGACATATGCACTGTGTTGGAATTTTTGTTGTTCTTCTTGATTGAGTTCTAATTCGACAATTTCTCGGATCCCATTACGATTAATGATTGCAGGAACACCCATGTACACATGCTTTTCACCATACTGGCCATCCAGATGAGCAGAGACAGTTAACACGCTATTTTCATTATGGAGAATGGCTTTTGTAATTCGCACAAGTCCCATGGCGATGCCGTAGTAAGTAGCACCTTTACCTTCGATGATTTTGTAGGCTGCATCACGTACATTAATAAAAATCTCATCTAAGTCTTCTTTTTTATAGTGTTCTTGGCGTTCAATCATTTTCAAAACGGGAATACCACCCACGTCTGCAGAACTATAAACAGGTAGCTCGCTGTCACCGTGTTCTCCGATGATATACGCATGCACATTTTTCGGTGCGACATTAAAGTAATCTCCTAGCAGGAAACGGAAACGAGCTGTATCAAGAATGGTACCAGATCCAATAACTCGTTCTTTTGGTAACCCACTATAATGCCATGTAGCGTATGTTAAGATGTCAACGGGATTGGTTGCAACAAGAAAGATGCCATCAAATCCACTAGCCATGACATGCTCAACAATTTTTTTAAATATCTTCAGATTTTTATCCACAAGATCAAGGCGTGTTTCTCCTGGTTTTTGGTTCGCTCCTGCACAAATAACAACTAAATCTACATCTTCACAATCTTCATACTCTCCAAATCGAATATTTGTTGGATCTGGGGCGAATACTTTCCCATGATTCAAATCCATCACATCACCAATTGCTTTTTCTTTATTTACATCAATCATAATCAACTCATCTACAATTCCCTGGTTCATAAGAGCAAAGGCGTAGCTTGATCCTACAAATCCTGTTCCAATTAATGCGACACGGCTTACTTTTTCTTTTGTCATAAGTTTCATCCTTTCATCTCATTAAGTTTGCAAAAAAGGAAATATAGTTTGTGAAATATTTCACAATCTAATAGTACATCACTTTTTTCCATATTACAATCCATTTTCAAAAAAAAGGCTGAATCACAAGTGAGTGATTAGCCTTTAGAGATTTATAGGAGAATAAATTATATGTTAATCCTATCCACAATTCCCCATGGAGTCTGTATAAGCTAGGTAAATGGCTTCCTAGCTTTTTTAATTTTCAATTCATCTAAATAATATCCAAATATCGGCACAAACTACGCCATTTAATTGAATAACGAATAAGTTTTTTATTAGCTAGTATTGGAAATTCTTATTTATTAATCCTCATCAATCTCATCTTCAAATTCAGAATTCAATACAATAAATTCTTTTAAGTTAGAAGCTAATTCTTTACAGTTTCTGTTTCATGGACGCTAGTCTCCGCAGCCGGAAGCACCGGCGCGAAAATTTTCATTTCCGACAAGCCGACATTTGGTCCGCTTCCACCGGATACCTGGAATTTGACCCATGTCACCGTCTTGTCAGGGAAAGTTACAGAATAAGCGCTCCCGTCATTCGGGATTCCTGAAACCGTCACAGTGCTTCCGTCGCTAAAGGTAAGCGTTCCGCCGGGCGCCCAGTCAGCTAAATTGGGCCGATCATGAAAGATAATCTTGTTGAACGTTTGATTCGTTTCCCAATTCAGCTGGATCCATGGATTCTGTTCTCCCTTGGACGCCCATTCGCTACTACCCGATTGCCCTATGATGCCATCGAACGCTTTGTCGGGAGAATAATTGTCATTGAAATACGATGAAGCGGTAACTGCGGCGGTCCACGCTGGGATCTTATTAACCGTTACTTTAATGCTTGTTGTCAAAGGCACGTTATTGGGATTTTTCACCCCAGTTGGCAAAGTTACAGTTCCATTTACAGTAAAGGTCTGTGCTGTCTTTACAGTGGGATCATAGTTTGAAGCATCTACATTCCATGTCACATCGGCATCCACCCTGTTTTCTAGATCGGAAACCAAGGATACTGTCTTTGGCAATCCAAGGGCGTCCGCTGTCTTCGCCGTTCCGATTGTCACCTCTGTTATGTCAGCAGGCGCAGTGATGCTGTTTAAATTAAAACTTTGAGCCTCAATGTCAATGTCCTGCGACGAACGGTTATACATGGAATCGTCGGCGAATACCCTGAGTATATATGGAGTAGTCGGCGACAAATCTGTAAACTTATAATGTCTGTATTCATCGAATGGTTTGTCTAGCGGAAGCGACAGGCTGTTAAACGATTTGTCCACTTTCCCCGTGAGCTTGTTGATAAGCTGAATATTATATTCCAAAACGCGCACATTGTCATTTGCTTGCTTTATTGTAAAAGCAAGTTCGTTGTTTTTGTAGGAATCGACCGTAATACCCTCTTCAAACTGCGGAGCTATGAGTTCTCTTATATCGCTCCTGCTATAGGTAAAGGCATCTTTGCCTTCACCAACGACTTTTACAGAAGGTGTCCCTACATATTCATCTGTACTTAAATTATACTGTTTGATGATCATTTTTGAACCGTAAACCTCTATGAAATTCGCGATGCGGGGTGTGGTATGGTAGTTGATATACGAGCCTTCTATATATCCGCCGTACGGACCGTTATCAATATAACTGGAATATGAACTCGCACCGCTGTCGAGATACGTAGCCGCACCTTGATAGTGAGAACGTTCGTCGGTCGGGTCGTATTGCGTATGACCTGACATATATACCACCTGCGAAAAGTTATTGTCAGCAATATATTTACCTACAGCATTACTTCCCGCGCTGCTCCATGCCGATCCCCACGCGGTTCCGCTTATAGGGTAGTGAGAAGATACAAATATCGGTTTGGTTGGATCGTAATCCTCTTCTTTTTTAATTTGGTCGAGGAAATTGTTGGTTTTTCCCACCGTATTGCTGTTGTTAAAATTTCCGTCAAAACCCACAAAATTATATCCTTTTACCTTTACCCTATAAGCATCGTTATAGAAATTGTTATCGTATGAATTCGTTGACTCGTTCCACGCGCCCGCCGAACCGATAGGTATTAAATTTTGGGAGCCGGCCATATCATGGTTGCCTCTTACCATATAAAGCTTCGTATTGTCAAACAGTCCCTCACTTTTAAGTTTATTGTGTACGTCTGTCAGGTGCTTCATCCACACATATTCCTCAGCTTTGTTACCGCCGGTAACGTCGCCAGGAATAAAGAGTACGTCGGCCTGTGGGAATAGTCTCAGTTCTGTTCTGTAATCTTTTTCAATGCGTGCGTGTGTTGCGGGATTACCACTGATTTCCGGGTCGCTGTCCACAATCATATTTAAACCGGCGGGAGTTAATGTTTTATTGCTTTTTTGATAGATGAATAAGGCGTTTTTTAGTTCACGTACGTAATAATTGATGGTTTCCTGTGTATATAATTTTACTTTTTGCGTTGTTGCAACCGTAGTTGCCGTATTCAAAACCTTTTTCAAATGATCAAAATCGGTTTGGCTGAAGCCTTTGCCGAGACCGTCTGCTATTATTGTATTTGCTTCTGATATTGTGTCGTTAAGTGCGTTCATATCTACTTTATTTACAGCGTAACTATTATAATTAGCTTGAACTACATCACTGCTAAATGCACCTTTCCAAACATTCAGATCAGCTATATCGAATGAATTACCGCCATGTTTGCCCAATCCGTCGCTACCTATATTTAATGGGTTCGATGTATCTAAAGTTCCGATTCCAAGCGAAGTTTCAGTCATTTTGTAACCATCAATATACAACGATCCGAGCATTTTATCTCTGTCTACAACAAATGTCACGTAACGCCAATCGGAAGCATTAAACGTGTCGCGCCCAAATTTTACTGATGTGGTCGGGAATCCTAAATTCATATTGACCGAATTGGCTGATGTATAAATCGCCCAGCCTTCGTTAGAGCTCTTAGTAAAATCCTTGTTTGATAATATGACCTGATTATTGTTAGTGTCACCCTTATACCAGAAGGATGTGGTAAAACTGTCATTACCAAAATTCAAGCTATGCGTCGTACCGACATAATTGCCGTCTCCGCTTTCTAAGTGCAGAGCTTTGGTCCCGGGTAATACACCGTCTACATAACTATAATTTCCTTTCCCTTCCAAGTTCTCTTGATTTGCATCGTCCTTTAAATTATTGTCGAATTTCATCGATGCAATAAGGGGATTGGCATTTAATACTGCGTTCGTGGGCAATGAAGTTTTTCTGTCACCATTTGATGGTAAACCAACTACAACGCGTAATTTTTTACCAATATCATTTAACGTTACGGTGTAGCTTTTGGATGTACCACCCGATTTGACATTAATATATTTATTGCTTATACGTGATTCCTGTACTTGCCATTGAAATGTTAGATTTTTGCCCATTGAATCATCATCCATGATTACACTGGCGGTGATCGTTTGACCGTAAACCGGCTGCATATTGTCGATTTTGACGATATTGTCGTCCGACTTGTTTGTAAGTGCGTCTGCGGTGGTCGATAACATAACGAATATCATCGTGAATGCGAGGGTAATAGATAAAATTCTTTTCATTACAGAAAACCTCCATATTTTAAGTATTTTAAGAGTCTGTTCAAAAAGCTTGTAAAATTGAGTAAAAAACAAAACCGCAGCGAAACTTTGATGCGGAATATTGATTATATCGATCATGTCGACGACTCCATTGTGCTGAAGAAGGTCGCCCCGCTTTACAAAGATGGCGGGCATCCTCCCATCGATCGGGATGAGAGGAGATTTTTCGTCACGGAAATCCCCCTTTCGAGTCCAATATTGGAACCTTGATTTTCTCCTTCTACTGCTCTCATTAAACTGAAATGGTGCTTTAATCCTGGTACGCCGATATTTTGAAACATCACCTCCTAGAATAGGGGGAATACATGACAATAGACGCCACCTCAAAACAGCATAAAATATAACATACTCACACAAATTACCTATTGTATAAACAAATAATACACAATCATTATTGATTTTCTGTAAATATCGTGTAAATTATTGTTGTTTTTTATGAAAAATCACACAAAAACACACAATTGCACATAAATAGCTGATGGTGGATTTTATTTTCCTGGCTGCAAAAAATAAAAGATTTACTTTGCTACTTGAAATTTGAGGAGAGAAGCTGAAATGAGATAAACTGAGTTTAAAAAACACATAAAAAAAAGGAAAGTAGACGGCTACTTTTCCTTCAAATTAATCTTATTCACAATTTCAATACCTTCTTTTTTATATTTCTGCAGTACCTTTTCGGATAGGTTTGAATCAGAAATAATACGGTCAATCCTATCAAACTGGCAAACCTTCAATAAGGATGCAACATCAAATTTGCTGCTGTCTGCTAAGACAATACAATTTCGAGAATTCCCCAGCATCTTCATTTTTACTTGGTATTCACCTAATCCGTAATCCGTTAGTCCTTCCGTCAACGAAATGCCGCTGATACTCATAAAAAATGTATCGATATGAAATCCTTTGAAAAACTCCTCCGCGGTCTGACCTACGATGCACAACTCTTCATTCCTTAGCACTCCCCCCGGCATCAAAATCGTATAATGAGGCATTTCTGAAAGTTCTTTGGCAATGATTAAGGAATTTGTTAAAATGGTAAGTCTTTGAAACCTGCTTTTTAATTCTTTCGCCAATTCGGTATTTGTTGTGCTGACATCTAATGCAATGGATTGTCCTTCTGTAACATAATGTGCAGCAATCTTCGCTATTTCCATCTTTTCCTCAATATTTTTGGTTTCCCGCAATGAGAAATTGATTTCTTGACTGTTCGCATTATCTAAAACCGCTCCACCGCGCACCCTTCTTATATACCCTTCTTTCTCGAGATATTCAAAATCCCTGCGGACTGTTTCGGTAGACACACCAAACGTTTTTGTGATCGAAGACACCTTGACAGACTTATTTTTTCGTAAGCATTCCATTATATTTTCATGACGCTCATGAGCTAACAATATTTTCACCTGCTTTAGTTATTAGGCAAATTTGGTATTTCTTAATTTTTTTACTTATTCTATAAATAACACAAATTCGCATAAGTTCACAACCTAACTCATGTGAGATTTTTGTAAAGTTTTTACATGTGTATACGTACATACAAGCTTTCTCAGTATTTTTCTACAAAACTATCCAATATAAATAAGATATGTTTGAATGAACATAATTTTTGGAAAAATGAAGAAATAACCAAAAGGCTGGGTTGTAGCCAGTATAAATCGGTATAGATTGAAAAATTGACAGCTCATATGCTGTCAATTTTCTCTTTATTCGGTCTGCTTTTGTAGCAATTTTTGATTATGCGTATTTGCCCGCGATGGCTGATTTCGTCTTCAAATACGTGAAACCATTTAAAATAATTATTAGCAGGCTTGTCGTACCAAAATGGTGTTGTAGTGTATAGCCATTCATCAGGAAGTGTTTGAAATCTCTGTAATGTATTATGACGCACAGTATGCAGCTTCTCCAAGTAAAATTCAATAGGATAGTTTTTTATTTTCTCTCTCCCCAATTCTCCAAGCTGTAATGCGGGTTCCCAAATGGATAGCTCATCAACCGTAAGCTCACGATTTTCAAATGTGTGAACCTGATAGGCGACTTCTACCGCAGCCATATGTAACAGAAGCATCCCAATCGAATTTGCATGATCGTAAGATAAGAAATCTAGCTCCTTCACACTTAAATCGGAAACATCTCGCAGCGTTGTAAATCGTGCATAATTCATCATAGAAACTAATCTCGAAAATTCTAAGCTCAAGTTGGGCATCTTTTCAATTAAAAATAAACGATCCATATCCATAGCCTCATCTCCTTCTCTAAAGTTATAGTTCTATTTACTACTACATATTTCCTTTTTTATCGTCTACTGCTAGGCTGGATAAGCGCCCTTTTCTGGAATAAGGAAGATTTAAAATGATAGAAAATAACTTATTCTTACTTTTTAAAATTGGCTACTATTCCGGTATCACTTCATCGCTGCCAATATATACTTTCTTAACGATCAAAAAAACCCTGCGGAGATTACTCTCCACAGAGCTTTACGACAACTATCGGGGGTGTAGCACCACCCTTATTCTTCAGTTGTTACTTCTTCTACTACTACTTCTTCTACTACTGCTACTTCTTCTGCTACTTCTTCTTCTACTACCTCTTCTTCTACTACCTCTTCTTCTAAACCAGCAAGAACAGCAGAGTTAGAAGAAGCATGTATTTTAGCTTGCTCGCTAGCATTTACACTTGCCATAGCATTTAGCTTGTTTTCAGCAGAAGGATTTACTGTTTCTTCCGTTGCTTCTTCTTCAGCCGCTTCTTCTTCTGTTGCTTCTTCTGTTGCTTCTTCTTCTGTTGCTTCTTCTTCTGTTGCTTCTTCTTCAGTCGCTTCTTCTTCTGTTACTTCTTCATTATTTGAAAAGTGTACTGCTGAATTAGCTGATGCGTTTGCTTTTGCTTGCTCGCTAGCTCTTTCGCTTGCCATTGAGTTTGCTTTATTTTCTGCAGCTTCTTCTTCTGTTGCTTCTTCTTCTGTCGCTTCTTCTTCTGTCGCTTCTTCTTCTGTTACTTCTTCATTATTTGAAAAATGTACTGCTGAATTAGCTGATGCGTTTGCTTTTGCTTGCTCGCTAGCTCTTTCACTTGCCATTGAGTTTGCTTTATTTTCTGCAGCTTCTTCTTCTGCAGCTTCTTCTTCTTTAGCCGCTTCTTCTTCTGTTGCTTCTTCTTCAGTCGCTTCTTCTTCTGTTACTTCTTCATTACTTGAAAAATGTACTGCTGAATTAGCTGATGCGTTTGCTTTTGCTTGCTCGCTAGCTCTTTCGCTTGCCATTGAGTTTGCTTTATTTTCTGCAGATGGATTTACTTTCACTTCTTTTTCAGCTTTTTCTTTCACTTCTACTTCTTTTTCAACTTTAACTTTTTCTTTCACTTCCACTTTCTTTTTAGCTTGGACTTTATGTTCAACCTTGGCATTGTTCATTTCCTTACTGTCTTTTTCTGCCGCTTCGCTCATTTGAACACCGAATCCAATAGAAAGTGCACCCGCTAAAATTAAAGTTTTTACAACAGTTTTACCGTTTAATAAATTGATTTTCATTTTTATTTCGCTCCTTCATATCTTAATAAATTTTAATTTTATATAGTACTTAAGAAAGAAAGAGCAAATTTCGGTGGTGGTGCTGGCGGCGCGTTTACCCATTGGTTACGATAAACATGTTGACGCAAAACAAAAGGTTCTTTAAATCTAACTCCCAATTGACCTGTATAATCATTCAAAAAATCCATTTTGATCTTATTGCTCCCTTTATAATCATTTGATAAACCAAAAGGAGTTTTAATGGATTGTTGAACTTGGAAAATATGTAGCTCCCATACCTTCTTATTTGGTAATGGAATTGGCAATTCTTCCTTTGAACTTTCCACTTCTTTCGAAACGTTATTGGAAATAGTGGATTCAACTTTCTCAGTATTAGAATTACTCTCGTTGTTTGAATAAACTTCCTCAACATAATGAGGCTCTTTATTCCGATCCGAGACAGGTTCCTTTATTGGTAAAAGGTTTCTTTTTTTCGTTTTTTCACCTTTTTGACTTAAAGAATCCGTTCCCTTTCGTTTTTGTGGGGATGGATCTGGTTTCTTTTCTTTTTCCTGGTTTTGAACTACTTTATGGACCGCTTCTTTTGCTTTGTCATTTGCTTGGTCAGGTAAATCATTTGGTTTGCCTTGATTTTTAACAGAAGCGTTAACATTCTTACTTTTATTCACATTAGAAGACTGTTCCTTCGCTTTGTCACTTATATCGTTTATTTTTGTCGATTGTTGAACATTAGCTTTCTGAACATCAGCTTTCTGAACATCAACTTTCTGAACATTAGCTTTCTGAACATCTTTCCCATTTACTTCGGTCTGATTGACCCCATTTTCCGCAAATGCCATAGACGGCATAAATACAGCCAACAGGAATAGTAAAGGAAGAAACACTACGATACGCACGTACATCACTTCACCTCCTTTCAATGTTTGGCAATTACTCAACTATATTATTCCAAAGAGGTTAGTAGTTTTTGTAGGTATGAATAATAAAAATGTAAATCTTTGCTTATATATAGACCACTTTGGCCTAGCTCCCTAACCATTACTGTCAAAGATAAATAGAGATTAAAATCGTATACGATTTTAAACTCTATTTGTTTTTTTCCAAACTCAACTCTATTGACATGTAATTAACTAACTGTTATTCCATTATCTGGACCTTTAATTGAACCAATACAGCTGGGGTTTAAGGGTTAAAAGAAAAACCCTATATTAAAACAGGGTTTTATCAAAATTTGTTTTAAATTATCAATCTTTTTTATAAATTATCAAACTTTTAAAATTTCAAATCTACAATAAAAATAAAGGTAAATTTTTAACAATAGAACAATAATTTACAAAATAATATAAATTTTTACAAAATATTTAAACTATCCCAAATTGAATTTAAAAATATATCAATAAAATAATACATGTGGTAAAAGGAGACAAGCCATGGATTAAAAGTTTAATAAACGAAGGAGGAACATTCATGTTTTATAAGAAAGAAAAAACTCTATATGTACCTGATCAAGGAAACATGAGCAGAAGACGTTTTATTAAGTATTCAGGAGGAACTTTTGCATCGTTGGTTGCTCTTAGCTTGATGCCTGTAGATACTGTATTGGCTACTTCTAAAGAACCAACGTTTAAAGATTATCCATTTAAACTTGGTGTTGCATCAGGAGATCCCTTACCCGACAGCGTTGTGTTGTGGACTAGACTTGCCCCTGAGCCACTAGCTGAGGATGGCCTGGGTGGGATGCTAGACCATAATGTTCCCGTTCATTGGGAGGTAGCTGAGGATGAGATGTTCAGAAATGTTGTTAAACGAGGAACGGCTTTAGCTTTGCCGGAACTTGCCCACTCAGTTCATGTCGAGGTCAGAGGACTGAAACCAGCCTGCTACTACTGGTATAGATTTAAATCAGGACAGGAAATAAGCACTGTAGGAAGAACAAAGACTGCTCCATCTTTCGGTGCTCAGGTAAAATCTTTATCTTTCGCATTCGCTTCTTGTCAGGCATGGTATGAAGGCTTCTACACCGCATATAAACACATGGCACAAGAAGAGTTAGATCTTGTGTTTTTCCTCGGAGACTACATTTACGAGCATAAAATAGGTCCGACAGGAGGGGTAAGAAATGTATCTCTTCCACCAGTTCACAACAATCAAACTGTTACGTTGAGCCAGTATCGTCTTAGGTACTCTCTATTTAAAACCGACCCAGATCTTCAGGCAGCACATGCTAATTTTCCATGGGTAGTAACAGGGGACGACCACGAAGTGGAAAATAATTACGCAGACGATATTTCAGAATATGGAGTTTCACGTGAAGACTTTTTAGCACAAAGAGGCGCTGCTTATCAAGCATTCTATGAAAACTTACCTCTAAGAAGTACATCTCTTCCAAACGGACCTGACATGTTGCTTTACCGTAAACTAACCTACGGCAATTTAGCTCAATTCAATGTACTTGACACCCGTCAGTACCGCGACGACCAGATAAAAACTAGCTCACCAACTGAGGAAACGATGGATCCGAATCGCACTATGCTGGGACAAGAGCAAGAGCGTTGGCTGTTAAATAACCTTGGGAACTCAATCGCTACTTGGAATGTCTTAGCCCAACAAATTATCATGGCCCAGGCTGATCACGATTCCGGTCCTATTATGAAAATAGGTAATGATCTTTGGGATGGTTATGCGGGAGCCAGAAAGCGCCTCTTTTCCGAGATTATAGAACGCAAAGTCAAAAACCTTGTTGTGTTGACGGGAGATGCACATCGGAACTTCGCTGCAGAACTGAAGGAAAATTTTGATGATCCTAACTCAGCTACTATAGGAACCGAATTTCTTGGTACCTCGATTACTTCTGGGAAAGACGGAGCCGACATGGACAAATTGGGAGAGGAATGGTTAGCTGCAAACCCTCACATGAAATTTCACAACTCTCAGCGAGGCTATGTAAGATGCAACCTTACGCAAGAGAGATGGCTTACCGACTTCAGAGTCGTTCCTTACGTTACAAAACCTGATGCGCCAATCAGTACACGTGCTAGTTTTGTTGTCGAGAACAATCGGCCGGGTCTACAGAAAGTTTAAAATTAGTCAGATCTACTACCGGTATCGATATGTTAGTTAGGGATATATAATAAAAACATATATAGTAATAAAAAGTAAAGAGTGGATGTTAATGTTTCGAGATGTCTAGTACTAATATTAATTTATATTTTTGGTACTCTTTATTTTCTGACTTCTAAGATCCCTAAATTTGTAAGAATTTTTGATTCTCAAAACAGCCTGGTAGGATTAAAGGCTGTTTTGTTTATTTATACACTGTGATTTTTATTGTTCGACACTCCCGGGATTGTTTTTGCTTTATTAATATACACGAATACACGACAGTTTTTTTGTGAATTTAAGATTATTATGCAGCAGCACTACGGATTGATCAAAAAGGTTTTATCAAGACCTAAATCGTAAAAAGTCATAAAAAACAAAGAGTGATACATATTAGTTATGTATAATATGTATCACCCTTTTACTTCTTGTTCAACAATCGCGCCCTATAATTGAACAATTGGATGAAACTTTATTTTATATTAAAAACATGGGTACTCCAAAATCTTCCTAAGTATAAATAATATTGTAAGTGGGTTTGACGACTCCATTAGAATACTGTTTCATATCCACTAACCTTAATTTAAGACATGGCTTTATGCTGCCGAATAGAGAAATACCTTCACCGACTATAATTGGATTAACCTTCAGCACTAATTGATCAATGAGTTTATGTTTAAGCAACGACCCAGCCAATTCTCCGCCCCCGCATAGCCAAATTTTACCGGTCCCTTGCTGTTTGAGATCCTTAATAAACCCAATAGCATCTCCTTTAATAAGTTCGACTTCCTCGTTCGACTCAAACTGCATGGAGTTTGAAAATATGTAATGTTTTATGCCCTTATAGCCAGGTTCACCCGGTTTAGCACCGAATTGAAATCCAAACTCATATGTTTTTCCGCCCATCAACACTGCTTCGTAATGCTGAATATCTGATAAAAAGTCCGGGACATGATCCCCATCAAATAAAAAGAGAGATTGATTAATATTCCCATCTATCATACCTTGATCCGCAATAAAGTTATCTAATGAAACTGCAACATGATAAATTAATTCTGCCATTCAGTCATTCCTCCAAGAAAATGAATTGCCTAGTTAATTCTACAAAACCAGTTCAATTTCCTTTTCTTGTTAATCAATCTGCCCAGTTAACTCAAAAAACTTTATTCCATTAAATGGCCCGTTTGCTTAGTACCAATTATTTCAAAATCAAACAGTTAACTCAATAATTATTTTCATAAAAAAGGAAGCTTACCTTGTTCCGGATAAGCCCCCGATTGCTGAATGATTAGTATCCCCGATTCTTTGCTGAGCAATTAATTTCTTAATCAATTTGATGCCCCTTTTTCAAAATGGTTAAGAACAAACAATCATAGGTTGCTTTTACTCCCTTTTCATCACGGAAACTTGTTTCGTATTGCTTTATCAATTCTTTGATAAAAGATGGGCGCTGCAGGGAATTGGCTTTGTTACTATTATTTGCCCCAATTTTTCTGACCGATGTAAAGAATTCATGAACATCATGAAAATACTCTCGCTCATAAAATTTCTCAACGAATACTTCATAAGATGGAGGTAAGTTACTTTCACAAAGGTCGACAAGATCGTCAGCACTGTAAAACTCCTGTCCCGGACTGCTGGCATTTTCAATCTGGAACTTCTCTTTCGCCTTTTTATAAGAAGTATGAAGCTCTTGAAAGGTTTCTTTTCCAAAGGTTGAAAATGAAAGAGTTCCTTCCTGATTAAGCAGTCCATACATCTTTTTAATGACGTTTTGAGGATAGTTCAGCCATTGGAATGTTGCATTTGAAATAATGATATCAAAGCTATGAGAGAAATCCATTTCTTCAATATCTCCGCATAAAAAAGTAATTCGCTCCAAAAACACCCTTTTCTTCGCAATTTCAATCATACCTGGTGCGAGATCAACAGCTGTAATACTTGCATTCGGAAAAGCTTTACATACTAACTGAGTCAAATAACCTGATCCACAACCAATCTCAAGTATTTTAATAAAATCATCTGACTTTGGGAGTGAACTTATTAATTGATTGGCCATCTTTTTTTGTACCTTCGCATACTGATCATAAGTCTTTGCATTATCACTGAACCGTTTCCGTAAGAGCTGTTTATTAATCATCCTGATCATTCCTTTGTATAAATTGTGTAATCAACCGCATACATTCACTTGATCTTGTAAAAAACGGGATATGCCCTGCGTTTTGCAGTAGATATCGTTTGGCTTTTTCGTTCATTTGTTCCTTAATATATAAAGACCCTTCTGAAGGACAAATTGCATCTTCTGTTCCATGAATCAATAAACTATTCGCCTTTATCTTTGATAAGCTTTCTCTAACATTGGTTTCTGCCAGATAGTCTAGCCCTGTACATAGGGAATCCAGATCATCTCCTTGAAAATCATGTATGATGAGGTTCGTAAATGTTGAAAATTCTTCCTTTTCCGATTTTGAAAACATCACTTCATAGAAATCTAAAAGTATTTTTTCTTTATTTCGTCTCAACTGCTTTTTCATTCGTTCAACAACACGTGGCTGCCACCCAATTGGATCGTCTGCAGCTGCCGTAAAATGGCTTGTTGCACTAATGAGTATAAGTTCTTTTACAAGTCCATTATTCTCTGCTGCAAATTCTAAAGCAGCAATTGAACCCAATGACCAGCCTAGAATATAAACAGGTTCGTTAATCAAGAGTACTGTTTCTTTTATACGTTCTTTAAAATGGCCTGTGTTCCTAATGTTTCTCCATTCCACAAAGGAAAGTTGGGCAATTTCTGCAAGAGGCTTTGTTATCGTTTGAAATACTGCTTTCTCCATTCCCCAGCCCGGCAGCATGATAAGATGCGGTTTCTTCACTAAATAATTCCCATCCTTTTCCCTAGGACCACAATTCTGTCTAAAGCCCAATCCAGATTTTCTTTTTGATGTAGAGCAGTAACGGTAATGCGAATTCTCGCTTCATTTTCCGGAACAGAAGGCGGGCGTACAGGAATAGCAGCGATTCCTTCGTCTTGTAAAGCAGCCCCAAACTCCATGGCTTTATCGTTTTTACCAATCATAATCGGAATAATTTGAGATTCGCTCCCACAAAGATTAAATCCTGAGTCAGCAAGTGCAGCCCTCACATAGGCCGCATGTGATTTCAGCAGCTCTCGTCTCTCTGATTCTGATTGAACAAGTTCAATAGAAGCTTTTGCCGAACCGAGGATTGCTGGTGGAAGCCCTGTTGTAAAGATGAGACTTCGCATTTTATTTGTTAAATAATCAATAAGCCACTTTTTTCCGACCACATATGCACCAAACGATCCTAGCGCTTTGCTGAACGTACCCATCTGAATGTCTATTTCCTGTTGAAGATTCAATTGACGACTATAACCTTCGCCATTTTCACCATATATTCCGCTTGAATGGGCTTCATCCACCATTAAGATGGCGTTATACTTCTTTTTTAACTGAACCAGCCCGGACAGATTAGCGAAATCACCATCCATACTAAAAAGAGAGTCCGTCACTATCAGCTTTCTTTTTTCAATAGGGACTTGTTGCAACAACGACTCTAAATGCTTTAAATCATTATGGCGATATCGCTGGTTCTTGGCGCGGCTTAAGAGTATACCGTCTATAATACTGGCATGATTGAGTTTGTCGCTAAAAACATAATCACCGCGTCCAGCAAGTGATGAAATAATCCCTAGATTAGCTGTATAACCGCTATTGATAATAAGTCCCGCTTCTGACTTTTTCCAATTAACAAGAGCGGTTTCGGTTTGTTCATAAAGCAAATGATTACCGACAATCAAACGGGATGCTGTTGAGCCCGCACCATGAATTTTAACTGCATCCACCATAGCTTTTTTTAGACGTTCATCTCCAGCGAACCCTAAGTAATCATTGGACGCAAGGTTCAACATGTTTTTTCCATTGCGTTTAATCCAAGGCTGAACAGCCGATTCAGTCGTAACGAGCTGACGTTTCTGTGAGAGTTCCTCGAGAAGGGCTAACTCTACCTTGATCTCTTTTTCCCAATGCATTTTCTCCTGGTCTATCAAAACCATCCCCCCATTATCAACATAGATTGACACAATTTAATTGTTAACTGGTTTTTATTTTAGGTTAACATAAGATACAAAGGAATTCATCTGCCAAATAAATAGAATCACATTGAAAAAGGATGCGTTGTTTTACAATGGCACCCTAACATAAAGAAACAACACAATTTCTGGTGTAGAATTGCGCCCTTTTCTGGAGTAAAGCCATTAATGAGGATTTTGATATCGAAAAAAAGAGGAATGCTAGACTAACGGGTTCCGTTTTAGAGTGCAAAACTTAAAATCGCAGTCTTTTTAGTATTATAAATAGCATAAATTAAACACAGAAAGACTCGTCTATTAGACGAGTCTTCCTTTTACTATAATAGTTTACATTCTCGTATTGATAAATAGTTTTCCAGAAGCTGGTTTCCTTGTTTCATTTCCAAAATCATCTACAGCCTTGACTTCAATCGTTGCTCCCCTTGCCAGTATATCTGTTGGAACTTCCCAATAACCAACATAGTAGCCTTTTTTAACTTCTTCCATTTGTATGTCAGTTAATCTAGCGTCTTCTAGTCCTGGAATTTGAATGGTAAAGGTCGCCTTTAATTTAGGTTCACTTTCAAATTCTATTTTTACAGTTTGTCCTGCCTTGAATGATGCATCCTTATCTGGCTTAAGTTTTTGAATGACCGGAGCAGTTAATTTTGCAAACACTTTTACAGACTTTGTCAGCTCCCTGCCACTTCCAGTTCTTGCGATTACTTTTATTTCATTTTCTCCTTCATGGATGGAGAGGTTTGCTTCAAAGGACCCATCCTCATTCACAATTGCATTTTGTCCATTTACTTCTACTGCTTTAAGATCTTGCATTTGCACCTTCCCTTTAACCGTCACTGTTTCTTGATTTGTTTTACTTCCATCTATAGGAGTATCAATTGTCAAAATGTCTTCAATAGGTGGTGCATCCTTATCATAAATAGACACATTGGCACGGATCATATAGTTTCCTTCATTTTTTGGAGTTTGATACCACTGATCTCCCTTTAAAAATTGATAGCTTTGTCCCTTCCATGCACTGTTTTTATCCGTGGCAATTGCCGGTGCATATGGGTAATCTTCTGCTTGGAAATATATGATATAAAAATCATCATCCACGACCACTCCTAAATCGGATAAATCCACATGTGTCCAGACGGTTTGATCTCTTTTTGCGTCGGCTTTTACTGGTCCAGCTAACCGATTCCCCGGCATTCCATTTTTTCCAGCAGAGTCATAGATGGCGATTTCAATCTTCGTACCACCCGGACGCGGCCATAACGTGTTCCAGAAACGTATATTGGCGCCAAGAATAGCCGCTTCTTTTCCATCTGGGACTGTCATTTTTACGGACCACGCATTTCCTGCCGTTGGAAATGCAAAAGAGGTTTCAGCTGTTCCATCATCATAGGCAATTTCACTCGCTGTGCCAATAAACGGTTGCAAAGCTCCATTGGTTTCAAGTGTATTTTTCGGTTTTACCTCTGCTGCTATCTTATAGCTGTGATATCCTTTAGCAAAAATATACAAAGTATAGTTTCCTTCATAGACTCCAAGCGAATAATTTCCATTTTCATCTGTGATAGCCGGTTTAATGGCTGCATCTTCAAGGACCATCACTGTTGCACCTTTAACTGGATTACCCGTTTTTTGATCAGTGATCGTTCCTTGGATTGTTCCTTTTGGTAATGGATCAAGTGTAAAATCCACTTCAGTCCTAGAGTCTTTATCGACTGTAATGGCTTGTGTATTAGAAGCAAATCCGTAGGCTTCAGCTTTGACTGTGTACGAACCTTTTGGATGGAGTAATTTATATTCTCCATTTTCAGGACTTGCTGTAACAGTACGCCCCGTTTCTAAGACAGATACAGTTGCATTTAACGGTAGTCCTGATACTTCTGCATCATTAATTGACTGACTCTCCAATGGATACTCTATGCTCTCTTTCGGTAATTCGATTGTTTCTTTGGATAGAAGCGAATTCTTCTTTCGCTCAGAAGTTTGGATTGTTTTCTGCAATTCCTCTGTAAAATTCCCGCTCGAAAGAAGACGAAGATCATCAATATACCAGCCTTCAATCCCAACTGAGCCTTCAATTTTTAAATTAAATGCAACATACACTTTTTGTCCTGCATAATTAGAAAGATCAACAAATTGATCGTGCCACTCTTTTTTTCCGCTCTTAATCTCAGCCAATGATTTCCATGATTTTTGGTCTGTTGAAACTAATACACTTCCTAGATCGTCAAAATAACTCATGTTGTACCATTGCTTAAATAAAATAAATGCACCTTCCTTTGGAACAAGAATAGGAGGCATTTGCAATGTCATATTGGCTCCGGTACTATAGGTTCCTCGTAAATTGGTCGCATAAACTTTTGTTCCAGATGCTGCTTTTTCAGGGCCATATGTCGGTTCACCCCATTGCCACTCATTATGGCGGCCGTAAGAGAACCATCCAGATGGATAGGATTCAAAATTTTCCCTATATCCAACGGTCAATCCTTCAGAAATAGATGCATCGACGACATCACTTTGTATTAAGTTCCCACTAAAATCTTCAATAATCCAATAGTAACGAAGCTTAGATCCAATTAATTGATCTTTTTCAATTACAGCTTCATACACTCCATCCTGATGGTTACCAGATGTACGATTAGCCTTTAAGGTTGCCCAATCCTTCTGACCGTCTTGGCGGACCTTTAATGTGACGCTATTTACACTTACATTGTCCTTTACTCGAATAAACAAATGCTGGTCTGTTCCTAAATACATCGTTTTTTGCTCGTCAAACTCCAATGTTGGAGGCTCCGTATCTATGCCATCTTGCTTAATCTGTCCATGAATTTCTCCAAGACCGTTGATGACCGAATTGACTGCTGCTTCTACATTTAACACACCATGACCGTATGTATGATTCGGTGTTTCTGTGTATTGTTCATCGGTTTTAGGGGTACTTGTAAATGTAAGCAGCTCTTTTATTTGTTCTACTGTCATTTGACTATTAATCTGGCGCAACAAGAGAACGGCTCCACTTACATGTGGGGCAGCCATTGATGTTCCATTCCATCCCCCTTCATAATTGCCTCTAGGTGTCGACGAACGGATTGAAACTCCAGGTGCTGTTAAGTCAGGCTTGATTTCACCATATGGTGATGGTCCTCTGAACGAAAAGGAAGCGATTTTATCCACACTATCGGTTGCTCCAACCGCTATTCCTTCAGGATAATTCCCTGGTGCAGAAATGGTTCCTGGTCCATTTGCCATAAAGATGGATGAATTCCCTGCTGAAAATACAGGTACGATCCCCGCATTAATCCACGCTTGAACCATTGGGCGGAACCATTCATTGTACTCTGGATTACCTCCCCATGAATTATTAATAACATCTGGGGCCATCTCTGGATGTGGCTGTCCATCTTTATCCTTCGGAGCTAACACCCATTCGCCAGCTGCTAAAATATGGCGATCTTCCCCTCCCTCGGAGGTAAATGCACGAACCGAGATCCACTTCGCTCCTGGAGCTACACCAATTTTGTTTTTTCCATCAGGCTCTTGCCCGACAATAGTGCCCATTGTATGTGTCCCATGTCCTACTGAATCTACAGGTTCTCCAATTTTATAGACGGGATCATACCAATTAAATTCATGGGAACCTTTTGTTGGGGTTTCGGGGTTGTAACCACGATATTTTGCCTGCAATGCTGGATGACGCCAATCAACGCCACTGTCAATACTAGCCACAACAGTACCCGTTCCATTAATCCCTTTTTCCCAAACCTTTGGAGCACCAATATGTGAAATATTCCATTCTACACTTGGATCATCTTCCTCTGCAATCTCAGCTTCTGTACTCACTGCTCCTTTCTCTTGATTAGGTACGATTGGTGAAAGCTTTTGAACTCCATTTGGAATGATACTTTTTACTTCTGGTAATTCAGCGAGTTTTTCTACTGTTTCCTTTTTTCCAGTAACAGCTAATGCATTAACGATATAATAGGACTCATACTCCTTTACTCGCTTTGCCATTTTCTCTTTACGTAATATTGTTTTAACCTGTTGTTGAGTTTCTATTGCATTTGTTCGTAGTGCAGATACCACTGCAGATCTTTTAGCATGAAGAGATTTTACTGAGGAGAGTTTCTGTTGTTTAGATTGCTTTTCTGCTTCCTTTGCGATTTTCGATGTATTGGTTTGCTCTTGCATCATGACGATAAATGTGGTGTATTCCTTCTTTTTAAATTCCTTCATTAGCCTTTTGTTTATTTTGTTTGAGCTATCATCGACAGAAATTTTATTTCTTGAATAATTCTCTTCAGCAAAAGAAGATGCTGGCAGCATGATCGAAATCAGCATCACACTTGACATAAACATTGACCATAAACGGACTCTCCACCTACTTCTCACTCTAGTTCCTCCTCGTATAGTATTTTTTAAAACTGAATATTCAGACTTTTAGGCAGGCACACTCCCTTCTTTTTTCCATAAGGTTACCCTATTTATTTATAGGACTATTATTTACGAGGAATTTCCCATTCTATTACCTCCTTAAAATATAATTTAAGACTTAAAAGTTTTAATGTAAGTATCATATCACCTCATTCTTAAAATTAACTCTTATTATTATTCAACATAATTAACTATATTCTTTTATATTTTCTAAATATTGTAAAAAATAGGAGAGTTGTCCTACGAACTTATATAACCTTAGTATGTTTCTTGTCCTAAAAGAACTCTTTTTTGAATTCTTAAAAACAAATCTCGGTTGTTAGCTGAATAAGGAACAGTTATATAACGGGAGGTTCATGATATAATTTAGATAACCGCTTACAGAAACAATACAAATTAATCATTCTGAAAATTAAATCTTTTAAGGGGTCGATGAAAGTTGACAATTGATAGTAAAAAATCAAATAGTAAAGAACTTACTATTTTTAATCACATTGGAAATAAAATCAAAACAGAAGATAGAGAAATTAATATAATTGCTAGATTAGAAGAACCACTAATAGTAATTTTAGGAAATGTTTTGAGTGACGAAGAATGTGACGAACTAATTAGATTGTCAAAAGACAAAATGCATCGTTCTAAAATCGGAGTTACACACGAAGTAAATGAGATAAGAACAAGTAGTAGTATGTTTTTTCAAGAAAATGAAAATGACATCATTACCAAAATTGAAAAAAGATTATCATCTATTATGAATATACCCATTGAACATGGGGATGGTATTCAAATTCTTAAATATACTCCTGGTCAAGAGTATAAAGCTCATTTTGATTTTTTTACATCTACAAGTAAAGCAACAAAAAATAATAGAATTAGCACAATCGTCATGTACTTAAATGATGTGGAGCATGGGGGAGAAACTTTTTTTCCTAAACTGAATTTTTCAGTATCCCCACAAAAAGGGATGGCGGTGTATTTCGAATATTTCTATAACGATAAAAACGTAAACGAACTAACTTTACATGGTGGAGCGCCAATTACAACTGGAGAAAAATGGGTTGCAACACAATGGATGAGAAGACAAAAATAGTCTGCTCCTTGATAGATGTTCACCACCACTATATATAAATTATAAGTATTATTAAAATCCTAGCTTCTAGTATTACCTCTTTTTGTACTGTATTTCATCATAAATAAAAAACCGTGCTAATAGTTCTTCTAACACGGATTTACTCCATTTTATATTTTTATACAAAGATAATTTTTTAAATCTAATTATAGATATACTAATTTATAATAATGGAGAAAGCAGGCGTGCACCTTCTCAATAATTCTCTCTTTTAGTGATCATTGCAGCAAGTCTTCAATTCTTAAGGGTAAAGAATCAGTAAGATCACGCTCTAATTGCTGTGTGAGTTCCCTTGCCACATCAGCACTGTACAAGACTTCACACACCTCATAATTCAGACGAAAACTTCTCATATCATAGTTTGCTGCGCCTACTTCTGCAATTTCCTCATCTATGATCATCCTTTCGCACGCAACATCCCTTTGTCGTACTGGTAGATCTGGACTCCAGTTTAACGCTCTCCTCTTTTTTTTAACGATTGAGTATTGTCATTTTTCTAATCTTGAAGAAACTTATTTTCATGGTATTTGAACAAGACCTTAGTTTTAATGACACATGACCGTGTAGAAATGTAAAAAAAGTCAACATCATATGTTGACTCGTTTCACCATCATTCACAGGTTCATATCTTCTTCTCCCAACATTGCCACTGGACGAAAAACCTCGTAGTGTATATGTTCTTTCGGAACTTCCCATTCATTTAAGGCTTTAATAATCGCTTCCATAAACGGAATTGGACCGCAGAAATAAAAATCAGCTTCTTTTGTAGCGAGTATGGATTGCAGGAAGTCCAAGTCAATATGACCTTCTTTATCATAGCTTTTTGCTTTTTTATCCTCTTCAGTTGGTGAATTATAACAAACAAATGACTTTACATTTTCGTAGTTGTTTTCTAATTGCTTCACATGTTCTTTAAAAGCATGTGTTTTGCTGTTACTTGTAGCATGAATGAACGTAACTTGACGTGATGCTTTTTCTTCTACGATTGCATTTAACATGCTTAATAAAGGAGTAATCCCAATTCCTCCACTAATCAGCACAATTGGTACATTATCATTGTTGAAAACAAAATCACCAGCAGGTGCGGAAAATTGAAGTGCATCACCAGATTGAATCTGATTATGTAGATAGTTTGAAACAATTCCATCTGGAGAATTTCCATGCTCATCTTCACGCTTAACGCTGATACGATAATAATCATTACCAGGTGCTTCAGATAGGCTGTAATGACGAATATGCGTGTATTTCTCTCCAGGGATTTCTGCCCTAATCGTAAGATATTGACCAGCTTTATACGAAGTTATAGCTTCTCCGTCTTTGGGCTTTAAATAAAATGATGTGACCTCATCACTTTCCTTTACTTTCTTATCTACATAAAAAGTCCGATATCCTTCCCAGCCTCCTGGTTGTTGTTCTGTTTCTTCATAAAGTTTTTTCTCAAGACTAATAAAAGCGTCTGATATATATCCATATGCTTTACCCCACGCTTCAATAATTTCATCTGTTGCATTATCACCAAGGACATCTTTTACTGCTTGAAGTAACGTTTCACCTACAACTGGATATTGTTCAGGTTTTATTCCAATGGCACGATGTTTCTGAGAAATCCTTTCAATAACTGGTTTAATAGCATCCAGATTTGTAATGTATTCTCCAGCTGCATAAACTGCATATCCTAATGCTTCCTGCTGGAGACCTCTTTTTTGATTCGTTTGATTGAAGACGTTAAGTAAGTCAGGAACTTTTTCAAATAATAGCTTGTAAAATCGTTTTCCTATTTCTTTACTATGCTCTTTTAAAACAGGGGCGGTTGATTGTACAATATAAATGGTTTTTTCATCAAGCATATTAATGCATCCTTCCATGTTTAATTTTTCTAGGATTTTACTAACATGCCCCAACAATTTTACCAATAAACAACAATTTCTTTACTGAAAAGCATTTCTACCAATTTTATCTCACCACAGAACAAGTTAAATCTTGCCTACTGAACTTGCTATGATCCCATTTATAAAGAATGAAACTTCAGCGCCAAATATCTGCCATAACCAACCTGTAAGCAAAGAAGCCGGAAATAAAATTGTAGCTATGGAAACTAGAAAGGAATTGCAGCCACTTGTGAAACTTCTCACTCGTCATCAGTTCTTGAATCCCTTGATCTAATTGGTCTTTGATTTCCTCTAGTGCTTTACTTTTTGTTTTTGCCATTGGTTTTTCCTCCCTTGTTTTTGCGCTGTGAGCGAGTCATTTCCCTAAAGGAGATGATTTTCCCCCTTTTAACATGGAGAACGAACAAGCAGCATAGGCAGACGGTCAAGGGATATGCACAAAAAGTTTTTTGATGGTACGAAGTGGTAATCAAAAAGTTTTTTGCCCCTTGACTGGCTGACATCCGACTTAGCTTTCAGCATGTGAAGGGCGGAGGCTCAGGCTGCTGAAAGGTTAGCTCGTATTGCGTACTTGTACGATTCGCAGCGCAAAAGGGTGGAAAAAAACAAAATAAAAAGCAGCCGAATGGCTGCTGCAGGCTGTCGACAAAGTCGACAGCTATTTTTATACCAAAAGTCAGGCACAAGATATTGTGGTCTTTTTACAAAAAGACATCTAAATATACGAATAAAACGAAAGAAAAAACCCTATTTCAACAATATGATATTAGAAAATAGGGTTTGTCTACACTCTGAAGCAGCCGAATGGCTGCTGATTTTGCTATATGATTCTTTTTGCATCAGAACCGTTTTTGCTTATACCGGTTATGTCACTTGAGGCTATTGCTTATTTCTCAAAAATCTTTTTGTCCAAAACAAACCAGACATTATTTACGCCTTGTCCATTTATATCACCGACCTGCTTATCTTTAAAAAAGTAATAAAGAGGGTGGCCTTTATACATTGTTTGCTTCTGCCCATCTTCTCTTGTGATGGTTCCAAAGTCGCTTTTGTTAAATCCATTAGGAGCCACCATATTTTCTGCATGGAATGGAGGCCAAATTTCAAGACATTTATCCTTACAATTACTTACTCCCGATGCATCCTTTGTGAAGTAATAAAGTGTCATTCCTTGATCGTCTGCTAAATATTTTCCGATTCCGTCCGATTTTAACACTTGAAGCTTATATTTGTTTGACTCATCACGGATCGTATCGGTGATGGAAAAGGTTTTTACATCCACACGGGCGATGGAGAGATCACGATTAAGGACGTAAGCGCGTTCTCCATCCCGGCTAAAGACAATGGCTTGCCGGGGTTCTGTGAAACCGCTGATTGTTTTAATCACACGGTTATCAGAGACGTTGATCACATCGATAGTATTGTCCGCCTTGCTGCTTGCGAAAAGCAGGGTGCCATCAGGCGATAGGGCTGCACCGTATGGCTCACGTCCAACTTTTACCTCGTTGACGATTTGTCCTTGAGAGGTGTCCACCACGGAAATACTGTCACGACCGCTGTTTGCGGCATACAATGTACCACCATCGGCAGTTACGGAGATTCCACGAATCATAGAGAAACCGGTAATCTCACGTATGATGTTCTTAGTGGCCGCATCAAGTACGGACACCTTATCTCCCTTAAAGTTCGTCACAAACACATATCGTCCGTCTGGAGAGACTTTAATACCTTGGCGCGGTTGAGCGAAACCGGTGATGACCGCAGTTGGTTTGCGTTTCTCAAGATCCACGATGGTTACAGAACTGTGCGCCTGATTGTTCACATACAGCGTCTTTCCATCAGGGCTGACAGCGGTACCGAATGCACCTGGACCGATCACGATTTCATCCTTTAAGGTTAGGCTTTTTGCGTTGTAGAAGCGCAAAGTTCCGAGCGTGCTGTCCGAGACGACGAACTCTGAGCCACCGTCAACGAACACGATGTTCCTCGGTGTGACAAAGCCATCGATTTCCTTACGTAAAGTGCCTTTAGCAAGGTCATAGATACGGATGGATTGCTCGCGACTATCTGAAACAATCGCAATCTGCTCGTCGGGACTTATGACAAGAGAGTTGTTGGTGATGCTGCCATCGAAGCTCTCCTCTGCCACAGGGCTTTTGTGCTCAGCAGATGAGGCAAAAATAGTATTCGGAAGAATAACAACAAACATTAAAACTGCAATCAATACACTATTAAATTTCATTTTTTTAAACATTTCTTCACCTCGATGGATAATTTTTATATAACAGATATAAAGACACGCGAATAAGTTCCATAGCACCACGCAAGTACAACAGGTAAACAGGACATCAGTAATCACCAACCATAGACAAAATACCTTCATTTAACCAAGAATTCGTACCCCAATATAAATCATTCCTCTATTACGGTTTGTAATTGTTTATAGATGGTTTCGATTGATTCCTTTTTTCACCCTGATCGTAATTTAGTTCCTAATTAAAACTTTGGGTTTCTGTAAATATCTCACATATTTTTTGATTCCCTCCTTTTATAATCATGTCTGAATTTTTATCCCTTCGTTCTAAGTAAACGTATAGATGGACAGATCGGTTCGAATATTATTGAAAATAATACGAACGAATCAAATGGTTCAGTTTGTCCTTCTCTATTTTAGCTACTTAATTTCGACATTCAGGGTTCATAAATGGCTTGTGTTTTAAAAACTCATCGATTGAATTCATACTTTTCCAATACTGTTTTATTAAATCTTCCTTTGAAGGCAACCCTTCAGTAAAGTACCCTCTTCCGCGTCATATTGATCTTCTTTATAAGCCAATAATTCACTCGATATATCGAGGTTGAAAACTAAAATTTTTGCACTAATCACAGTAAATCTAAGGTGAGATTCGGCAAGTGGTTCAAATTCTGCACCGAGCAAACGGAACAGATGCATCTCTGATTTCCTGTCTGATGCGTATACTATCGAAGATTTCCAGACAGTAAAAGAAGCTAACAACCTATATGTAGTAGGTGTTTAGCTTCTTTTCGCATTAAACGGACTTTTTTCAGTGCCCTCGTAATCTTACCAATCTTTTTTTCTAAGTTTAATCTTTCCTAAACTATTGTTTGCTTTCATCCGATCATTCTAAAGCTATATCTCTTAAGTCATATTGTTTTTGTCTTTGGGGATCTGTTGAACCTTTTCCCGTGAATCCACCAGGTTTCTATAAAGGAGAAACATCCTAATAGTTTAAAATTCTTCATATATAGCAGGATCTTGATTGTTAATCCGGCCATCAGAACGAGTTAATCCTGAAATAAGACTCATTTCTCCTTCATCTAGAGAAAAGTCAAAAATTGAAATATTCTCAAGTTTTCTTGCAGGAGATGAAGATTTAGGAATTACAATGGCCCCAAGTTGATAATGCCAACGTAAAATAACTTGTGAAATAGACTTGTTATGATCGTAGGCTATTTGCTGAATAATGTTATTTTGTAAGACTTCATTTGCTCGAGCTAATGGACTCCAAGATTGGGTCTTAATATTATTCTTTTCATGCCATTTTCTTTGTTGTTCTTGATTAAAATCTCCATTTACGATTGTCTTTAGAGCTAGCTTTTGAGGATCTTCTACTTCATCTGAAGTAACCAAATATGGTCCGACAGGACTAAAATCATCACATGGTTTTCCTAGCAGCCACTGAGGTGTTTTAAGCTGAAGATCTCTTGCAAACAAATCATTTGCGGTACAATTGCCAACACATAATCCAGCGCCTCTGTTTTTGAAACATATTTGGCCTTCTTACCTATAACAACTCCCAATTCCACTTCACAATCGAGTTTTTCCGTTACTCTTGGAATGGCGATATCGTTTTTATGCCCTGTTAATGTATTATTAAATTTATTAAAGAGAATGGGTACTTGTGGGTATGGTGCACCGGTTTCATCTGCATTATGTTGCAAAAAACATAAATAATTGTTCTGGTGCAAAAATGATCTGTTAAAATGCAGAAACTTATAAAGCGATGATCTTACACCAGAACCACATTTTTTTAATTTCTGTTGTAAAACCTCTATTCCCTTACTACACCTTTTTTAAGAATGATGTTTGCATAAGTCGCCTTTTCACTCGTAGCAACTATGGTATATGCCTTTTTTGCTCGTTCATAAAAAGCAAATCTTTCTACCATATCAAAGTCTGTAAAAGATTCATCATGTTTCTTTACGATAATTCTGTATTCTTCCCAGATTACTGGCTTCGTGTTGTCTCCTGGTACTACTTCCATTAAAGATACTGGTTTTTCTACATATGTATCGAGCGGAAAAAATTTTAGTGTGGCATCTAACAATTTCGGAATATCATGACCGTCAGCTCTTACGATTCTTTGTGCACAGCTTGCAGCAGGAAAATTCCCATCTGCGAACACTATTTCATCACCATGTCCCATCTCCATAAGGATTTTTATTAGTTCAGGGGACAGTATGAACGGAATACCCTTCAACATAAACATACCTCTTTTCCTCAAAAAAAGAATTAGGCTTTACGCCAATCCTGCGGAAAGCTTTTGTTTTCTATATTTTCATTAAAAGAATTTGTGTAAAATAGGATAATGGCGATTCACACACATATCCTATTCAATTCTTTATCCAGTACCTTTTCTGGAACAAATGTATTTGTTAATGCACCTAGTTTTTCTACTTCAACCGTCACAACATCACCAGGCTTTAAATAAACTTGTTTTTCTTCCGGCAACCCTAACACAACTCCTTCAGGAGTACCTGTTAAAATGATATCACCGGGAACTAGGGTCATATGTTTGGAAATATAACTTACAATTTCGGAAACAGAAAAAATCATATCTGCCGTAGCCGAATTTTGACGTACTTCCCCATTGACAATTGTCTTTAAACGTAAGTTTTGCGGATCTCCGACTTCATCAGCAGTGACCAAATACGGACCCATTGGACTAAAGTCATCACATGTTTTACCAAGCAGCCATTGAGGGGTCTTAAGCTGCAAATCTCTTGCAGACAAATCATTTACAGTACAATACCCAAAAACATAATCAAGAGCGTTATCTTGTGAAACATCTTTTGCCTTCGTTCCAATAACAACACCCAGCTCTACTTCATAGTCAAGCTTTTCAGTCACTTTTGGCACGGCTATCTGACAATGATGACCTGTCAATGTATTATTAAACTTGTTAAAAAGGATCGGTACTTCAGGATAAGGTGCATTTGTTTCATCCGCATGCTTTCGGTAGTTAAGTCCAACACAAATGATTTTATTTGGATGTGTGACACATGGCCCCCATTGTATATCATTTTCATCCAAGACATATGAAACATCCCCAGAAATTTCAAGACCAGTTACAAAACTTTCTAATGCAGACAATGCTGGCAGTCCGCCTTCTATAACTTCCATCACGTTTGATGGTATGTCATCGCCTCCAATATTGGATAAAACAGCTTCCACATCAACGATCCCGTAGGTTGTTTTCACACCAAGTGATGGCTTCCCATCCTTTACAAAAGTTAAAAGTTTCAACTATACTCCTCCTCTTAATCTATTATGCTCTATTCTTTTATGCATTCTTACCAAAGACGACACCGCCATCAACATAAAGTGGAGATCCCATCATAAACTTAGATTCATCAGAAGCTAAAAATAGTGCAGCGTTTGCAACATCTTCCGGCCTTCCAAGTTCACCGCTTAATTGACGGGTTTTGATTTGTTCAATTGCTTCGTCTGGATTGTCGTAAGATGTTTTTAAATAGTTTTCCACGAAAGGAGTGAGAATCGTTCCAGGCAACAATGCATTCACACGAATATTGTAAGGAGCGTAATCTACTTGCATTGATTTTGTAAGTGCTAAAACGGCTCCTTTTGTCGTGGCATATGATGCTCTTCGCGCCAGACCAATTTCAGCAATACATGATGACATGTTAATAATAGAGCCGTTTTTTCTGTTCATCATATAGGGCAAGGCGTATTTACTCGGCAAATAAACACCTTTAATATTGACATTGATCACTTTATCCCAGTCTTCGGGTTCAATTTCATGCAGTTGGCCTACTCCGCTAATACCAACATTGTTGAAAAGCACATCAATTCTAGAGTATTTTTCGATGACTTGTTGGATCATTTCTTTGACCGAGAAGGAATCAGTTACATCAGCATTAATGAAAAGTGCTTCTGTGCCTAATTGAGTAATTTCATGTACTGTCTGATTTCCATCATTTTCATTGATATCATTTACAACCACAACGGCACCTTCTTTTGCAAAAAGAAGTGCTGTGCTTTTACCTATGCCAGAACCAGCCCCCGTGATTAGACAAATTTTCCCCTTTAATCTCATAACATCCACACCTTTCATTACACATCTATTTCTAGGAACATAGAAATCTTATAAACTAATGCCGATTCGATTGATACTGAATTCTTGATGACCAAGAATTTCTGCTTTTGTTAAGCTGCCGGATGCCACATTGACAATTTCATCAAAAATATGTTTTCCAGCTTGTTCTAACGTTTCTTTCCCTAGCAGCACAGTGCTTGTATCTATATCAATATTATCTTCCATGCGTTTTCCTGTTAGCTGGTTTCCAGTAATTTTAATAACGGGAACGATTGGGTTTCCGGTTGGGGTCCCGAGCCCTGTTGTAAAACAAACAATGTGTACTCCTGCTGCTGCCATGCCAGAAACACATTCAATATCATTACCCGGCGAATCCATAAAATAAAACCCTCTGCCAGGGATAGGTTCTGCGTATTCCACTACACCTTGCAATGGTGAAGTCCCTGCTTTACTAATGCATCCTAACGATTTCTCTTCAATGCTCGAGAGTCCACCCTCGATATTTCCAGGGCTTGGGTTGCCGCCTCGCATATCGACTCCCATACGTTCGATTTCTTTTTCAAACTTCTCGACACATGAATATAGTTTGTTACGGATGTCTTCGGAGACTGCTTTTTCCGCTACAATATGTTCTGCACCGATAATTTCAGTTGTCTCTCCCATCACGATGCTTCCACCTTCGCCAATGACTAGATCCGACGCTTTTCCTAAAGCAGGATTGCTGCATAACCCGGATGTTGCATCTGATCCACCGCACTTCACTCCTACAATGAGTTCAGATAAATGAATGTCTTCTTGAAGGGTTTGTTGAACTTGCAGGACAAGTTCTCGAGCAGCCTCTATCCCTTTTTGAATGGTTTTTACTGATCCTCCCTCATCTTGTATGTCCAACCAGATGACAGGCTTTCCTGTCTCTCTTATTTCATCGCGAATTTGCTCCGCATCCATTACTTCGCATCCAAGGCTGACGACTAGAACAGCTCCGACATTCGGATTTTTCCCCATACCTACAAGTACTTGATGTGTCCTCTCCTTATCATCACCGACCTGGCTGCAACCATGTTGATGGGGAATCGCGACAGTTCCCGGTACTTGTTGCCCGATTCTGTTTACTACCTGATTTGCACAAACAACAGTCGGCATTAATAAAACATGGTTTCGTACACCTGCTTTTCCGTCCGGTCTTCGATATCCTTTAATTATTGTCATTTTGATTTCACCTCCTGTTCTGTTTTACGATCTCCCCGTCCTCTAATGCCTTCAATATTATGGATATGGACATGTTCTCCTTCATCAATAAACTCAGTCGCAGCACCGATTGATTCACCGTACTTAATAACGTGTTCCCCCTTGAGAATCTGGCAAAGCGCTGCTTTATGACCAGATTTCACATCTTGAAGAAAAGTTAATGTAGACTGGACTCCGTTTACGCTATATGAAATTTTTTCTCCTGCTTTCACGTCACGAAGCAAAGTTGCTACATTATCCTTTGCGTCCATAACAATGCAATGTACACCTGCTTCAAATGAATATTCTTCCATTGTTTACACCTCACTATTACTGATTTTTTTCAAGCTGTACATGATCCCATTCCGGTTTCGGACCCGCAGCATAGCCGATCGTTGCACCACCATCAACTACAATATTTTCACCTGTCACGAAAGATGAATCATCACTGGCAAGAAATAATGCAACGTTTGCAATTTCTAACGATGAGGCCGTCCTGCCTAACAAATGTGAACGATCTTGCGCTTCTCGTGCCCGTTCCGGATTCTCCTGTTTTTGTAACCAGGTTTCGAATAAAGGCGTTCTTACCCCCGCTGGACTTATTGCATTGACTCTTACTTCATTAGGTGCAAAATCAATTGCCATTGCTTTTGTTAAGGCAATGACCGCCCCTTTCGTCGCGGAATAAGCGGTGTTATATTGCTGACCAACCACTCCTGTCATTGAAGCCATATTGATAATGCTTCCTTTACAATTTCTGAGATAATCGATCGCATATTTGATGGTTAGATACATGCTTTTTACATTAATTTCAAAAAGGTTATCCCACTCATCACTCGTGATCTCCTGCAGCTTCTTAGGTAATATAGTTCCGGCATTATTAAAAAGAATATCAATCTTACCGAATGAATTGACTGCACTGGTCATTAACTGTTTAACGTCAAATTCATTGGAAACGTCACACTTCACGCCATGTGCCTGATATCCTTTGCTTTGTATGTTTTCAACTAACCGATCTATTTTTTCTTGATCAATGTCAGCAATGATCACTTTTGCTCCTTCTGAAGCAAACAATTGTGCAGATGTCTCTCCGATTCCACTAGCGCCGCCAGTGATGATGGCTACTTTATTGTGTAATCTCATTCTTAATCCTCCTAGCATTCGTTGCCTGCCTCATCTTAGTGCAGCTTATAAAATCTAGCGGCATTTTTACCAAAAATGCCTTGTAAGTCGTTTCTTGATAAGTTCTCTGGCAATGTTTCTTTTAATGTTTCATAAACTTGTTTATAGTCTCCAGCTAATAGACATACAGGCCAATCGCTCCCAAACATTACCTTCTCCGCACTAAATACACTGATAATATGTTGGACATATGGTTGTATATCGGAGGAAGAAAATGGTTGTTTTGCTTCCGTTATCATTCCTGAACATTTACACATCACTTTTTCGTAAAGGGCTATTTCAGCCATATGATCCTTCCAAGGTTCCAGAATGCCATTGGCGATGTCAGGTTTTGCAATATGGTTAATAACAGCTCTTAAATTCGGAAATATTTTTAACAGTCTAATAATGTAAGGAAGATGTCGCGGAAAAACCAAAATGTCAATTGGAAAATCATCATCCACCAACAACTGAATGTTGTTATTAACTTCAGGACGCAGAATCCACTGATCATCTTCTAAATCCTGTAACATTGGCCTTATTCCGACAAATCCTTTATGACTTTTAAGTCTCTTATACTCTTTTTCAAAATTAGCTGATTCCAAATTCAACCAACCGACAACACCGGCAATAAAATCATTCTGTTCATACAGCCTTAATAAATATTCTGTTTCGGCTAATGTAGGGGCAGCCTGGACCAGAATCGTTTGATCGAATTGATTTTCCTTTAGATGAACAAGTAAATCTCCAGGTAAATAATCGCGAAATAAAACTTTCAATTCAGGGGTTAACCAACCGTAATCTCCTCGATAAAGTGTCCAAAAGTGTTGGTGTGAGTCAATTCTCATATCAGCACCCCTTTCGTAAAATGGTAATTAATTTTTGGTGATAATTAGAGACAGCTTATTCTGAGAAACCCCATGATTTTATTCATAAAGGACAGCCTTGATTTCTTCACTATCAATATTGTTTTTATCGTACCAGAAGAACCCAGTATCGATATTCTTTTCAATCTTTTCGCCTTTTTTCGCTTGAACGGCTGCTTTCACTGTTTCATAGCCGATACCAATCGGATTTTGAGTGATTGCACCTGCCATAAGACCGCTCTTAATTGCTTCGATTTGTTGTTTTCCGGAATCGTAACCAATTACTACAAGGTCGCCTTCTTTTTTCATCTCTTTCACAGCATTTACAACACCAATGGCAGAACCTTCATTGGAACCAAAAATTCCTTTTAAATCTGGATGAGCCTGCATGATTGCTTTTGCAAGGTCAGTCGATTTTAGGTGGTCACCGCCGCCATATTGGATATCAACGATTTCAATATCCGGATATTTATCATTAATTTGATTGACAAATCCGTCACGACGGTCAATACCGGTACGGCTCGTTTGATCGTGTACAATTAAAGCAATTTTTCCTTTTTCTCCAATTAACTCTGCCATCTTATCTGCTGCATGAGCGGAAGCTGCTCCGTTGTCGGTAGCAGCAGTAGCTACTGGTATATCACTTTCCACCCCAGAGTCAAACGCTATTACTGGAATATCTTTTTGTTTCGCTTCTTCAAGAAGAGGAATTGCCGCCTGGCTATCAAGTGCTGCAAAACCAATAGCATCAGGACTTTTATCAAGGGCAGCTCGCAACATCTCGATTTGTTTATCCACTTGTGATTCGCTCTCAGGACCTTCGAAAGTTACTTCAACATCGAATTCTTCAGCTGCTTTTTCAGCACCTTGTTTTACAGCTTGCCAGAATTGGTGCTGGAACCCTTTTGAAACAACCGGAATATAGATTTTGTCACTCTTTCCTCCACCTGATGATTCTCCCTCTGTTTTTTCAGAGGACGAGCATGCATTTAGCACGGTTGCAACAAGAAACACTAAAAGCATTAAAATTGATAGCCTTTTTTTCAAATCCTTCTCCCCCTTAAGGTTAATAATGTATATAGCTCCTATTTGAGCTAGTACCACTAGTGAAATTTTTATGCCTTTTTCCGACGCAGGATATCGGCATAAACAGCTAAAAGAACAACAAATCCAACAACAACGGTTTGCCATTCTTGTGGAACTGAAAGGATACGTAATCCATTTGTCAAAACACTCATAATTAAAGCGCCAATTACCGTACCTAAAATGGTTCCTTTTCCACCGCTAAGAGATGTTCCACCAATGACAACGGCTGCAATCGCTTCCAACTCATACCCCATTCCAAGTGCCGGTTGAGCAGAGTTTAATCGAGAAGCCATTAAAATGCCTGCAACACCTGTAAAAACACCGGCTATCGTGTAAATAATCACTTTCCAGAAATTCACGTTTACACCTGAAAGACGAGTAGCTTCCTCATTACTGCCTAGAGCAAAGGTATATCTTCCAATAATCGTTTTGTTTAAGATTAAACCACCAAGTACTGCCATTCCAAAAAAGATTAAAACGGCATTTGGAATTTCAAACCCGGCAACAATGGAACCTGTAGAAATCTTAGAGAACCCGGGACTAGCCGTAAAATAAATCGGCTTTGTTTCAGAAATAACTAAAGCCAATCCCTTTGCAATCATCATCATCGCTAACGTTGCAATAAACGGAGGGATTTTCAGCTTGGCTACAGCTAATCCGGCTAATAAACCGGAAATGGCTCCTGTTAAGATTCCTCCCAATACCCCCAAAGGCATGGGCAATCCCCAGGAAGTGATAAATACACCGGACATGACTGAACACATTGTCATTACAGTCCCTACAGATAAATCAATGCCCCCCGTAATGATGACAAATGTGGCACCTAAAGCTAGGATTCCGATCACTGCAGTTGAAAGCAGAATTCCAATAATATTAGAAAATTGAAAAAAATTACTTGATGAAATAGAAAAGAAAAGAATAAGAATGATTAAGCTTGCAAACGCCAATAACTGCTGAAATGCCCCAGATTTTATCGGTATTTTTTTCTTCAATGGCAAGTTCGCTGATTCTACCTTCATTTTGCTCCCTCCAATTGTTTATTAGAAACTAGCTTATACGTTGCGTTGCATACTTCATGATCGTTTCCTGTGAAGCGTTTTCAAAACTGATATCACCAGTGATTCTTCCTTCGCACATGACAATAATACGATGGCTCATACGAAGAATTTCAGGCAGCTCCGAGGAAATCATGATAATTGATTTACCTTGTGCCGCTAACTCATTTAGGAGTTTATAAATTTCGCCCTTCGCTCCAACGTCGATTCCCCGAGTAGGCTCGTCAAAAATCAAAATATCACAGTCACGTATTAACCATTTACTGATAACAACCTTCTGCTGATTTCCACCTGAAAGGAACTTCACTTGCTGATTGATACTTGGTGTCTTAACTCTTAACATTTTCACCATTTCTTCTGAAACAGTGGCAATCTCGGAATCCTTCGTCCATCCAAAAGGTTGTCTGAATTCATTAAGCGAGGCAATGGCTATATTTGTTTTCACATCCATTTCTACCATCAAACCGAACCGCTTGCGATCTTCTGAAAGGTACCCGATCCCACACCGTACCGCATCATGTGGACTTTTTATTCGTACTTTTTCTCCTTGTATGTATATTTCTCCTGAATCAATACGGTCTGCACCAAAAAGTGCGCGTGCTACCTCTGTACGGCCGGCACCCATAAGTCCCGCAAAACCGAGAATCTCCCCCTTATTTAAATGAAAGCTGACATCTTTAAGAATGGAACCTCGATTTATATTCTTTACTTCAAGAACCTTTGTGCTGCTTACCTTTTCTACAATAGGTTTTGAATTTTGATCGATTTCCCTGCCCACCATCATCGAAATAATCTTGTCGATCGAAACATCCTTGGTTATTACCGTATCGACATAGCTTCCGTCCCGCATAACCGTAATTCGATCGGAAATTCGTTTCAGCTCTTCCATGCGGTGAGAAATGTAGATAATGCCTACGCCATTTTTCCGAAGCTGGTTGATGATTTTAAATAGCGTCTCTATCTCAGAGTCGGTTAAGGCTGCAGTAGGTTCATCCATAATCAATACTTTTGAATGAAAGGAAAGCGCTTTTGCTATTTCGACCATTTGCTGCTTTGCCACCGTTAGTTCAGAAACGAATGCACAAGGATCAAGGTTCAGATTCATTTGATCAAATAATTGCTGTGCCTTCTTATTAAGTTCGTTGTCATTTATAAATAAATTAAATGCTTTTCTTGGCTCTCGTCCGATAAAAATGTTCTGTGCAACCGTTAGATCAGGCATTAGATTGAGTTCTTGGTGAATAATACTGATGCCTAAGTCTTGTGCTGTTTTTGTATTCGGAATATCTGCTTCCTTACCTTGATAAACTATTTTCCCTGCATCTTTTTGATAAATACCGGTAAGGATCTTCATAAGAGTCGATTTTCCGGCTCCATTTTCACCAATAAGTGCGAGCACCTCACCTGCTTCTAATTCGAGCCGCACATTGGATAGAGCTTGAACTCCCGGAAACCCTTTGTCGATACCTTCCATTCTGAGCAAACTAGAACGCATTTCACCACCAGCCTTCGTTGCATTTTTTCGTTTACCACTATTAATCCTGACAAACTACAATGATGTTAGAATTTATTGAATATTATGTATGTTATCGATAACATAAAAATATCATGATTATTTATTAATGTCAACCTGTTTATACACATATTAATTATAGAAAAATAGATTTTGAGGAAGGTGCCAGATATGGTAATCATTAGATGTGGATATAAGGCTTAGGTTTCTATAGTTACAGAGTAGATATGGGTTTTAATCGCTCCTTTAGGGAATGAGTTCTTAACTTATTAAACATAAATGGAACCCTTATCTGTCCGTCAACATAATTAAAAGATAAATAAAAGGACACCTACTTTTTTCAAGTAAGTGCCCCCTTGACGAATGATTTAGTGCTTAAAATTCAATCTTTCTGATCGGTTCGTTAGGTGTTCCAAAGTGTTCCAAAGTGTTCCAAAGCGTTCCAACGTTCTATTATAGAGTTGCATCTTCTGTAAGATCTGCACGAGCCTTCTCAGGCACATGATTTTCAAACGCTTTATTGTTAAGATGTTTCACAAAACCCTTAATATTAACCGACTGTTCCACATGCTTTTTTCATATCAGCAAGAAGCTTTAATTGAAAGATTGTGAGCCTTACTCTTACTCAATATTGGTTATCGTAACAGGAAAAGTATCTTCAACTGTTATTCCGTTCTTTGTTACCATAACCTTTATATTCGCGGCACCACTACTAACAGCGGTGATCACTCCTTTATTATCAACCGTTGCTACAGAATTATTATCACTGGAATAAACAATTTTTACATTTTTTAAATCTTGAGACTGGCCATCTTTTTTCATCACAAACAATTCCAATGGTATTTGGTCTCCAGGAAAGATTACTCTTTCTTTTTCAATATTAATTTCTGCAGCTGATGCCCAACCACCGTGGCCTTCGAGAGCTTCCAACCTAACAAATGATGCTTTAACCGGGGGAAATTTAGTATCTTTCTCTGCAGCTGTATTTTCCCATCTGCCATCTGCTACTTTACTAAAATCTTTTCCGTCTGTACTAACATATACGTTGTATTCCTTAATAATTCCATTTAATCCACCATCATTACGAGGTAAATAACGCAAACGGTCAATATTATAAGTTCCTCCTAAATTGATTGTAATAGATTGAGGAAGTTTTAAATAAGGATCCCATTGACTATGCCAAATCGTAGAGTTATTCCCATCTAACACATTATCCGGAGAATTACCCGATGGGTTGGCTTGAAAACTTGTTGCAGTTACGGACATTTTTGATCTATCGAGCTCAAAAATTCGTGACGTTAATTTCGCCGATGCCAATTCATCATTATCAACAATCTTAAAACCTTGCTTTTCATCAATATTAAACGTTTTTCTAAAAGAATTATTTAGTGTTATAGACTTCTTTACACCCTCTTCTGCAAAGGTATTTCCCGCAATGTTAATGTTTCTACTTCCATTAAACTTCATATTTACTTCTTTAGAGATGATCTGGTTGTTTACGAAACTAAATCCTTTCGTACTTTTGACATCGACTGTCATGTCATTAGACATTTTAAAAATATTATCTTCAATGCGAATATGTTGATGAACCGGATTCTTCCAATCTACTACACTATTTTCCGGATGAATAAGTATAACAGGATTCCCACCCTCAATAAATTTATTACCACGGACCGTTACATTCTTTACCATTCCGGACTCAAACCAGCTGCCCGCATCATCCGCTATTAAAATAGAGCTCATTTGCGGGCGGAAAAATACATTATCTTCAATCACTACTTTTTTCCGTGTCGTAACTAAAATTCCCCTTGTCGGTATATGTTCAATACGGTTATTGTGAATTTCTACTTCAGGTGCCCAGGTAACATTCTCTACAACATCCTTCGATTGAATTCCTTCAGGAACGGGTTGATCCAAAGTAAGTAGTATTTCCCTTGGACTTTTCTTTTCAACTTCACTTACTGTTGCATTGCCGAACTCTGTTAGTTTATCCCAATGGATAAATGCAATTTTATCACCAGGGTTAAAAGCATCAAATCCATATGTTTGATGATGCATAAACCGAACAACAATCTGGTTTGGAGCTGGCTGATCTACTATTCGTAAATGTGTGCCGTGAACATTGATTGCATCATCATTCGCTCCTGAGAAATGGCTATTTATGACTTTTACTAATCCCCGACTACCAGAAACATGCAAGAAGTCAGCAAAGCTGGCAATAATCCTGCCGGTTTCTGCACGCGGTGCAAAATCGACAGTATCGATTGTTAAATTATCGCTGTATTGGGACACAACTCCCAAACCGTGCATATAATGCATGCCGACTTTTTCTAAGGTGACATCTTTACTTTTATTAATAAATACTCCTACTTGGTCTCTTACATCCTCGCGCATGGTAAAAATTTGTCCAACCTTAGCGTCAGGCTTATTTTTATAGTGAAACTTAAGCAAAAATGGTTCTATTTCTTCAACGAGACTTGCCGTATAACCTGGGTTCCATGTCCTGCGCAGTGTATCCTCTTTAGGTTCATACACTTGAGCATTCCCCGAAGTATATGTCCAATAAGGTTTACCGCTTTGAGCCTGCTCGCTTACCCAAACGATTTTTTTATTTTCAATTTTATATAAAGAATCTTCGTGAATCTTTGCAATTAAATAATCATTACCAACCTCTTGTACCTCCATCTCAGAAGTTGTCGGACGTGAATAATCGACATGAACATTCTGAAATTTAATATTTTCACTTTCATCAACAATAACCGAGGTCATCTTACCATGAAATAGAAAAAGTGAGCCGTTTCCCTCAATTGTTACGTCTTTTATACCTTTTAATAAAATGCCAATTGTTTTTGTTACATCTGAATTTTGAGCTTCAGAAGCAGTATTTGAGATGAAGTATGGTTTTTTGATAGCGCCTTCAGGATAAAAATCATATTTCCCTTTCGGAAAATTTAAGATAACTGGCCCCTGAACCTTTGCTGCTGCTGCTATTGCCTTTTGAACAGCAATACCTGCGTCTTGACCAGAATTAGGAACAGCTCCGAAGTCAGTAACGTTGATAACGGAGGGATTATTTCCTTTTGCTTCAATACTTTCATTCGATTGAAATAATATCAACAATACGACCAAAGCAGAGAATACTATACTTTGCAGCACATTCTTATTCATTTATTCGCCCCTATCCTTATTTACCTATTTTCGTTTGCCATCACCAAATTATATTCATAATTTTCCGATTTTTTTTTTGATAAACACTATTATCTTTGCGTTTCTTGATAACCTACAGGAACTATTAATTCGGGTCTAAACAATTTACACTCTCTTTACGCATTTGTAGATTCTGCTCCGTATCGAAAACTGATATTGTTTAACATGTACATTGTTAATTACTACTCAACCATGCGTCTGCCCAATCAGCATGATCGGCTCCATTGCCATTTCCACCATCTGTTACGATCAGTTTTAGTTGTTGTATTCCTTCCACACTGATATCAACTTTCTTCGTTTCGGAAGCAGCCTTCATTAGACCACTGTCATAAAGCTTATTTTCATCTCCCCAAACTTGGAATACCACACTCGCAGAAGTGTCGTCTCCCATCTCATCGTCTATTCCAACTTCTGAGGTGAAACGCGAGTAATCACCGCCAATATCATACACAATTTCTGATGCAGCATGAACACCGAGTCCTTTTTTATAGACTTTTCCGTTCAAGGTAATTGGCTTTCCGTCTCCAGCAGGTTGTTCATTGTTGCTCATGTCTCTTTCTACAGGTCCCCAACCGTTGACAGATTTTGTCCATTCCAAATCACTGAGATAGGCACCACCTACAATGACTGACACCTTGTATGAAGCAACCTGCGTGTCTTCGATCAGTGCCGAGACATTCAATTCCTCAGCTCCAGTAAAATTAGACGGAGGGATTGCTTCAAAAGTGAAAATATCCTCCGAATTGACAGAGAGCTCAAAAGATTGCTCATTCGGTTTGATCGTCCAGCCGTCAGGGGCATTTATCTTGAGCTTCCCATTAGTAGTAATAGAACGGTTATTCTTCACTATAGCCTGAATTGAGGCTGATCCCCCTTCTTTAGGAATCGACTTCGGAACTACAGACACTTGAACAATCTCTACCGCAGACCGTACATCAATTTCCTTGGAAGCTTTAACAAAGCCATTCTCGACATTTGCGACTGCCTTGATCTCATATTTATTCGATGTCGCATTCAAAGCTACTCCTATTCTTACCTCAGTTGTGTAAGAATCTCCCGGCTTTATGCTCGGAAAGCTTATTTTAGCCGGTTCAACATTCCAGCCTTCCGGGGTAACGAACTTCAGCTCTCCCGAAGGACTTTTTTCGGTACCATAATTGGTTAATGTCACCTTGGCCGGTACCGTTTCACCTGCTGTCGTGCTTTCCGGTGCATCAAGTTCAACGCTTAAGAGCGATTCAATTTTATACGTTTTTCCGGGTTCTGTTTGAAAGGTAATGGTGTTTCCATCTAGTTCGTATTGTACCTTTTTGTTGTCCCCTACCCGATTGATGGAAAACGGACCATCAAAGATTGAGCTTTTGATTTTTGCTTCGTTCCCCTTATCTGATGTCAGTAAAATCTCTGTTGGTTGACCACCTTTCCAGTTTGCATCGACAGTGAATCCGCCTCGTGCACGGAGCCCTTTATAACTTCCGTCCTCCCATGCATCTGGTAGTGCAGGAAGTAAATGAATTATCCCCATATGGCTTTGAAGAAGCATCTCGGCAACTCCTGAGGTTGCCCCGAAGTTCCCATCAATTTGAAACGGCGGATGGGTGTCAAACAGGTTAGTCAACGTACTGTGCTTTAACTGTTCAGAAAGCATTTTGTGTGAGTGGTTACCATCCAGGAGACGTGCCCAGAAGTTGATTTTCCATGCTTTACTCCATCCCGTACCCCCATCACCACGGGCAGTAAGTGACACCTTTGCAGCCTCAGCATATTCAGGCATAGTTAACGGGGAAATTTGTCGGCCCGGATGCAATGCAAACAAGTGTGACACATGTCTATGTGTATTGTTCGGGTCATCCCAGTCTTGTTTCCATTCTTGCAATTGTCCCCACGAGCCTATCCGTAAACCTGGATCGAGCTTCTGTTTCATCTCGTTCAACTGTTCACGGAATTTCTTGTCTGCGTGTAAAATCTCACTCGCTTCGAGCGTGTTTGTGAACAAATCCCAAATAATCTGTTGTGACATAGATGCTCCGCCGGAATATGAACCTTGTTCAGGTGAGTAGCTTGGTGTGGCGATAAGTTTTCCGTCTTTAGGATCAACAACAAGGTTATCGATCCAGAACTCTGCAGCGTCTTTCATGATTGGATAAGCTGTTTCCTTAAGAAACTTTTCATCTTTCGTAAAGGCATAATGTTCCCATAAATGTTGAGTCAGCCACGCTGCGGCCTCAGGAAAGTAGAATGACGACCACCAATTCTTCGGCCCTGTATGGTCGAATATGTTCATTTCATTATGGGTTACCCATCCGTCCGCTCCGAAATGGATTCGCGCGGTTTCACTTCCTCTTTCCTGCATTTTATCGATGTAATCGAACAATGGAAGGGTCGTTTCACTAAGGTTTGTTACTTCCGCTGGCCAGTAATTCATCTGCAAGTTAATGTTCACATGGTAGTCTGAACTCCATGGCGGCTTAGTTGAGTTATTCCAAACACCCTGTAAATTAGCTGGCAATGAACCTGTTCGGGATGAGCTAATTAGCAGGTACCGTCCATACTGAAAGAAGATGTTTTCAAGAGCTCGACTTTGACTGTCTTGTTTATTGCCTGTATAGGACTTTAACAGCTCATCAGTTGGGACTTGGGGCTGTTTTTGGCCAATATTGAGTTCGACTCTATTGAATAACTCATGATAGTCCTCTTCATGAGCGCTAAGTAGTGTATTATAGGATTTTACCGATGCAGCATCAAGGTTTGCCGTTACACGGGTATGCGGATGTTCCCGCTTATATGTCGGGTATTTATGCTCGTAGTCCGTACCCGCAGTCAAAATAATTGTAACAGCGTCGGCATTTTGTACATTGACTTTGTCAGCACCAGTTTCTAGTGAGCCTCCCTCGTTCATTACCTGCAATTGTGACTCAAAGTTCATCTTATTGCTTAAACTGCCCGTCAATTGTAATCTTCCGTCAGAAGCAGTAACGTTTGTATCCTTGTGCGGTGATGTTAAATGGGTGGCAAAACTCAATTTCCCGCGTTCACTTGCTGTTAAATGCATTACTACCACTTTGTCAGGGTAACTAGCGAAATATTCTCGTTTATAGGTTACACCGTCCACTGTGTAAGTAACTCGTGCAACACCATTCTTCAGGTCAAGCTCACGGCGGTAGTTTTCCACTTTTGATGGAGAATCAAAATCAAGGTAAATATCTCCAAAATTTTGATACGCACCAAATGCACGATCAGTGTTCATGAGACCATATGCCGCCTGATCAGCTTCACCCCATTTTTCATGCTCAATCAGACGGCGAATCTTGGCCAACGGCTCTAGATTTTGTTCTGCCCAGTTACCTCCTGTATAACCTTCCCACTCACCTGGACCTCCTGTCCAAAGCGTTTTTTCATTGAATTGGATGTGTTCTTGGTTTACACCACCGAAAATCATTGCACCCATATAGCCGTTTCCGATTGGTAAAGCTTCTTTTTCCCAATTCACAGCTGGCTGTCGGTACCATAATGCAAGGTCGGAATCTGGTGGTCCTGCTTTTCCGGTATATGTAATGCCGTTCATTGAAGAAGCTTCACTTCCCTTTTCTTCTTTTGCTTTGACATTAGAAATTGTGTCAACTACACTACTAAAAATCAGTATAAGTGAAAGAATGAAAAAAAGACTCGAGGACAATAGTAACTTTATCGGATGTTTCTTAGCCAAATTAAAACTTCCTCCTTTTGTACTTAAACTAGTGATAAATATGCCAAAAATGTAATACATCTATCAAACTATTTCATTCAAAATACCCCCTCATATCTGACTTTTGTACAATAAAAAGAGTAGTTGCGAATTCAAGGAATGAGTGAAAACCTTTTCAAGCAACAACTATGGTACAAACATTGCAAATAATATTTTTCTGACTTTTCTGTATGTTATCGATAACACAAAATTAACAAATGTTTGTTTTGATGTCAATCAATTTTTTTAATCACTTTTCAACACTAAGGAATTTTAAAAAAAGAAAGCCGTGCCAAGAGGATATAACGAAGTAATAAACAGATTAAAGTGAGTTATCGATAACATGTTAAATATTGATGTCACCCTGATTATAAACTATATTAATAATAGGAAAACTCAGATTTAGAAAGGATCATTCACATGGTTACCATTTATGATATCGCTAAAAAGGCTAACGTTTCTCCAATGACAGTATCCAGAGTAATCAACAACTCTGGAAAAATTAGTGAAAAGACAAGAAAAAACGTTGAAAAAGTTATAGAGGAACTCAACTATATTCCAAATAATGCAGCAAGAAGTTTAATTTTAAAAGAAACGAAAATACTTTCCTTGATCATCACGGATATTACAAATCCTTTTTACACAAAGGTGGCACGCGGTGCGGAGGATAAGGCAAAACAAATGGGCTATCGCCTCCTTCTTAGTAATAGTGATGAAAGCTTGGGAAAAGAATCGGAATATGTTAAAATGCTTCTTTCAGCAGGAGTCGATGGGGTTTTAATAGCTCCTTCAGGGGATGAGTCGAAAAAAAATCTTAGAACACTTATCAAAAATAAAATACCGTTTGTTTTAATTGACAGGGAGATCCCGGAAATAGATTGTGATCTTGTACTTGGAGATAACTATCAAGGAACACGAAAATTAATCGAGCACTTAATCGACGAGGGACATTCCAGAATTGCATTAATCAATGGACCGTCCAATGTTTCAACTGCTCGTGCAAGGGAAAAAGCTTTTATCGAAACATTGCAACTCGCCGGGATAAAACCAAATAAAAAACTTTTGGCAAATCTTTCTTTCATGCAGAATGATGCATATCCACTTATTAAGAAGATGATGTCTCTGCCAGATGATGAAAAACCGACTGCGATTTTTGCTGCAAACAACTTTATTGCGATCGATACAATTAAAAGCCTTCGTGAGTTAAATATTCATGTACCTAAAGATATCGCAATCGTTTGTTTTGATGATCCTGATCCGATACCTGACTTTAATCCGTTTTTGACCGTAGCTTCACAGCCTGCCTATAATTTCGGCTATATTGGTATCCAACTTCTTATTGAAAGAATTGAAGGCAACGGTCCTAAAGAAAAGCAAAAAGTGATTCTTCCGCCGCAAGTGCTGATTAGAAAATCGTCACAGAAACTCTAAAAAATGTTTGTGAATAAAGCTTTCAAGTAAAAAAGAGATGGTTTATGATTGAGTCATATTCCATCTCTTTTATTTAATATCAAAATATAAACATTTCTTTCGGCTCACGCCTACCCTTCCGGCTGTCATAAGCCCAATCACCATAATAAGGAGAACAAAGTTGGAGATCTCCGGTGCAACCTTAATAAATTGGGAACAATGCAAAGCGAGTGACATGGCTTCCTGGGGAAAGCCGGGACCGACAAGTTATCCGTCAATGCAAACTTAAGCGTCAAATCCCCGGAATCTTCATAAATGCTGTTGTCTCCCGGTACAGTCACCTCGACCTCCGGCGCGGTCTTATCGATGCTAACGGATACTGTTTGTGCCCGTTCCACGTTGCCTGCTTTGTCTACACTCCAATATACAAGCTTATGCACGCCTTCTTCTGACAATACGATGGAAGTTCCCGTTTGCTCAGCGCCATCGTTTACCGTGTAGTAAGTATTGGCTACACCCGATTCGTTATCGCTCGCGCTTAAGGTTACAGTGACATCTTAATTGACCGAGCCGCTTGGCGCATTGTCCGTTGTCGTTGGCGGTTGTTGATCACTCAATTGCCTTACTTCGTCCTGAGTCAACGCGAGGTCAAATACGCGAACGTCGTCCAGCAGTCCATTGTAAGCTTCCCCGCCGGATTCGTTGGCTCCCAGCACGATTTTATTCGTCACAGTCGGAAGCGGTCCGAGATTCGTTGTATTGCTTGCCACTAAGTTACCGTCGACATAAATCTTCAGCCCAGTTGAATGATCGTAGGAAGCCACATAATGATGCCATTTGTTATCGTTGTAGGTCCATGGAAACGCCAGCGCTTTATAACTGGATGAAGCATTGGGCCAATAGGCCACGCGAGCTTGACCCCCGCTTGTCAACTGAAGAGCCGTGAAACGCTTATCTTGACGGAAAAGGTTCGCGTTGCCGGTTGCAGGCTGAGAAGTCTTGAACCACAACGACACGGACTCGTCACCTGTTTTATTCAAAGTTGCCGAAGAGTTGAACTCGGCCCTTGAGCCGCCGCTGAAAGCAAGCGCTCCGCCTTTGCCCGAATCGGTCCAAGTCGGGTTGTTAACCAGAGTTCCGGTGTTGCTGTTGCCTGAAGAATCGCCGACGGTTGTACCGGAGCCTTCATCGAACTTCCAGTGGGCTACTAGTTCAGCAGGCTTTGCAGATACGCTAATGCTTGTTGTCAATGGAACGCTGTTCGGGTTTGTGACTCCAATAGGCAGAGTTACTTTTCCTGTTACCGTGAAGGTCTGCGCCGTCGTGGCAGTTGGATCGTAGCTTGCACTATTTACATCCCAATTCACACTGGCATCCACATTTCCCCCATCGGTTACAAGGGCTATTTTTTCGGGTAATCCAAGAGCTTCCGCTGTCTTCGCCGTTCCGATGGCCACTTTTACCGGTGCAGGTACTGTGATGCTGTTCAATTTAAGAATGACCTCTTTTGTGAAATCCGTAGAAGGAGGAGTTTTACTTGGATCAGCTCCCCATTCTTTGTTCGGGGTTGAGCCCATTTGGAATTCTAGTTTTCCGCCTTTCATAATATCCTCGTAGCTGATCCATGCCTGATCAAAGCTTTTCCGGTTCAGCTTCGCCTCTTGAATATAGCGATTTTTACTAGATACATCGTTTGCCTTTATCGTAAATGACTTCCCTTTCTCAAGATGCAATGTCATTTCAGAGAAGATAGGCGAACCGATCATATAGTAAGGGTCTCCGGGATTTCCAGGGAATAACCCCATTGCGCTATACACGAACCAGGAAGACATTGCCCCGGCATCATCATCCATCGAAGGCAAATACCCCTCTGGATCAGCACGGTATACACGTGATTTGATCGGCAAAGCATACAATCCATGGTTATGGTACTTTTGTGTAACTACTTCCGTCGTGTATTCTCTCACATATTTCTGGGTTAAATAAGGCTTGCCCAAATAATTAAACATATACGGCGCTTGAATATCCGGTTCGTTGATTGCCATATATTCATCAATTTCAAAGAAATACTCTAGGTCATCAGCTAACTTTTCAGAGCTCCCCCTTAGTTTGGCCAGACCTTGGACATCATGCGGAACGAACCATCGGTAATGCCACAGATTTCCTTGATAAGCAAATTCATTGATCTTTGAAACGCTTGCAACTGTTTCTGCATTCGGCGTAAAAAATCCTCGTACATTTTGTTGGTCATCCTTCTGTGTTGGGTTCCAGAGATCCTGATAAGACAACGCAATTTCCCGGTATTTCAAATAGGTTGCCTTGTCTCCAAGAAGAGAAGCTAGCTTCATCGGGTAATAAGCACTGTATGCTTTCTCTAGTGCTCCGGATACTTTATTAGGAACATAATGATCTGTATCGACAGCCATCCCTTGAAGAGCCGTATACGCGTCGAAATCATCAAATCCTTTTGTATAAGCATCAAGGATTACCGCACCGTTAAATTCATTCCGTACAGTCGGACTTGGCCAGTACCCTTGCCCCCACTGGACATAGGAGCCCCTAGTCTTATATACATCCACCATAGATTTCACAATATTATCAAACTCCTGAGGAGCAAGTATTGAATACAAGGAGTATTTCCTAAAATCATCCCATGTCGTCCAGCCTGAGTAATATTCAAAGTCCTTGCCAAACTCAGAGGTGCTGCGAATCGTATTCTCATCCCTTGCCGCTCGGAACTCGCCTTTTGAGCTTGTGACATTATTTGGGTGAAGGAAGGAGTGATACAGCTGCGTATAGAAAATCGTCTTGTTTTCCTCATCGTTGTCGGTGATTTCCACCTTGTTTAGAAGCTTACTCCAAATTTTTCTCGTTTTGCTCCGTTGCTGGTCAAAATTCCAATTCGGAATATCATGATCTCTTTCATATTTTGCCTCTTCTACACTAATTGGAGAAAGACCAACTTTTGCTTTTATCTCCTGATTTTTGTTTGTGTCAAATTTTGCAAATACCCCAATCTTTGTGCCGCTGCGACTCTCATCGTCTCCGACAGCATCGCCAGACCAAGACTGATAGGAGTCGAAATCTTGATCAAACTGAATAGAATAATACATTTTATAGTAGCCATGACCACATACATTTTTTCCTGTAATATAGCCTGATATTTCATTGTTATTTTCAACCTTAAGACTAGCATCTAGCATCCCTGCATATGAGTTTGCTAGATCAATTAGCACATACCCATCTTGTGATTTAGGAAACTTATATTTATGGAATCCTACACGCTTCGAAGCAGTCAGTTCCACTTCAATGTCGGATTCAAGTTTCACTTTATAATAGCCAGGTGATGCTTCCTCACTGTTTTTGTCGTACTTCTCTTTATATTTTTTGCTGTCATTCGTAAACGAACCGATCCCAGGCTTCATCAAGATATTTCCACCTGCACCGCTGCAGCCGACACCGCTGAATCGAAGGTGTGAAAACCCTTTCAGATATTTATCTTGATAATAATATCCACTAAATGCCCCACCATCGGAATCCGGTCCCAATGATACTAGACCGAACGGCGTTGTTGGACCAGGATTCGTCTGGCCATTATCGCCTAATGTGTTGATAAATGGATCGACATAATCTACAGGTTTTTTGTTAATCTCCGGATAAGCAGGCGTTTGTTCTACATCTGTGCCATACAATTCTAACTCGTAAATCCTAGCGTTTGAGTCTTGAGTGGAAGGTTTATCTAGATAGAGCCTAATATAACGACCTTTAAACGTAGGGACGTATCTGTCAACGATTGTCTGATAGTTATCCTTTACAACATCGATATCTTCCCAGGTCTTTCCGTCTTCACTCATCTGCAAACGAAATGAATTGGTATTCCAGTAAGGACAATTTTTTGATTCACCAATACAAGCATTTTGTACAACCCATTGGTTAATGTTGTATTCTTTGCCCAAATCCAACTCTAGCCATTTCTGAGCAGTACCGGAATTGTCACACCACTTCGTATCGGTTCTGCCATCCACGGCAAAACTAGGATTTTCATATTCATTACATTGACCGCTGGCTGTCGCCTTCGCATTCAAAGCCACATTCGTGGTCTTTGATTCCTGCGGATGGGATTCGGATACCGCCATAACGGAGTCCGACGATAATGGTTCCATCATAGTCAATAGAATCAATACGATCATAAACATGGATAAAAGCTTTTTTCCCATTTTAATCTGTCCTCCCAATTTCATTAATTATGAATCTTTTATTCACCTATAGTTCTATCTTTTACTTAAGCACGAGTGTTCTGCCAAATGGACAGGAATGTCACTGTTGGAACACAAATACTTTAACCTTGTATTAAGATACTGAGTGACTTCCATCGTACTTTGATGAATAGGGATTTCATTGATCATCATTGATCTATTGCCCTTAAACAGCTCGAATACCACATATGCGTCATCACTGTAAGCAGCTTGTTGATTAATTTTCACATTCACTGCTAGCTCTTTTCTTTCACCACTTTATGTGTTATCCCCCTAAATGCCATCATATTGAATGTTGCCATCGATACCTGAAGACATCTTTTTTCCTTTTGCATCGGTTTCTACTTGATTTTTCCAGGTCGGCTGTGGATTCTCTTCTTCAAATGACGTGAAGAAGTCGGTTGCAGTTTTTGTTTGTGATCCGGCAGAAACCTTCTGAGCAGTCGGATTATATAAGATTCCTGCCAGTAAAGCTGAGCAGGTCAGAACATATAAACCTTTCTTAACGTTTTTTTTTGTTCAATTAATTCACACCTCCAATTAGATTATTATTCAAAACAGCAATGAAAAAGTTATTGCACCTCCCTCTATACCTTTGTGATTATTTAGAGCTAACAGGCCTGCATTTGGCCAGTCATCTTAAATACCTGTCACCCTTTTACTGATCCCGCAAGTAATCCCTTTACAAAAAACTTCCCTAAGAAAATATAGACTAATAGGGTGGGAAGGGCAGCGAGCAGTGCCCCAGCCATTTGTACATTCCATTGAACGATTTGGCTTCCTGATAAATTCTGAAGGGCGACCATGATCGGCTGTTGGCTGGAAGTCGTGATAGTCACGGCAAACAAGAACTCATTCCAGATGTTCGTGAACTGCCAGATGGCGACCACGACAAATCCAGTAATCGAAAGTGGAATCATGATATAACGGAAAATCCGGATAAACCCCGCTCCGTCAATCTTGGCTGATTCTATCATTTCGTCTGGAATGCTAGCATAGAAGTTTCGGAACATAAGAGTGGTTATTGGGATCCCATAAACCACGTGTACAAAAACGAGTCCCGCGATGGTATTGTACAATCCAATTTCCCGCAGGAATTGAATCATCGGAATTAGGATGCTTTGGTAGGGAATAAACATCCCAAATAGAATTAATGTAAATACAGTGTCTGCGCCTTTGAACTTCCATTTGGATAAAATATAGCCATTCAAAGATCCCAAAAGTGCCGATAAAAGCGTGGCTGGAATGACGAGATAAAAAGAGTTCAATAGGTTAGGTGCAAGCTTAGTAAACGCCACAGAATAACTGCTGAAATCAAGTGTTGCAGGCAGCTTCCACATCTCTGTCAAGGTGACTTGGTCCAAAGGCTTCAAACTGGTCACGATCATGACATAGACTGGCATCAGGAATAAAAGGCTGATTCCGACTAACATAAAATATAACAACGGTTTGGTAAAGGTTCTAATTGTCATTTGGAATCCCCCTTTCTACTGGAGATCAGATAAGGAACAATAAAGATAGCTACCGAAATAAGCATAACGATGGCGATCGCTGCACCATTTGCATAATAGTTTCCTCGGAAGGTCGTCTCAAACATGTAAACACCGGGAACATCTGTGACAAAGTTTGCCCCTGAACCAGTCATCGCATATATCAGGTCAAATATTTTCAACGAAATATGGGCCATGATGATGACAACACTTACCGTAATAGGCCGAAGCAAAGGCAGAATGATTTTACGGTAAATTTGAAATTCCGTAGCACCGTCCATTCTCGCAGCCTCTCTAATCTCATCAGAAATTCCTCTAAGACCTGCTAAATACATTGCAACCGAGAACCCTGTCATCTGCCATACTGCCGCAATGACTACAGCAATAATAGCGACAGGGATCCCAAATTCGATTTTCCCCCATTTAAATCCGGCTAATATATTCGTATCGGTATACCATCTTGAATCAAGCCCGATTTTTGTCAAAAAGAGGTTGACTCCTGTCGAAGGATTCAACAACCATTGCCACACGACTCCTGTTACGACGAAAGATAATGCCATGGGGAAGAAAAAGATATTCCGGAAGAGCGATTCTCCCTTGATTTTTTGATCTAATAAAACCGCAAGGAACTGACCAATAAATATGATTGCTGCAATGAATAAGACGGTAAAAACAATAGTATTGCGCAAATCAGCCTGAAAACGGAAATCGTTAAATAAAAATTGATAGTTTTTGAATCCTGCTAATGAGAAATCCGGAACGAGAGAATTCCAATTACTGAGTGATACATAACCCGTCCAGCTGATGAATCCGTATACGAAGACTGTAATGAAAAGAATAGATGGCAAGATAAATGCAATGGCTAGAAGATGGTCTTTCGTTAGCTTTTTCTTTCTTTTGCTGTATAGTCCAATGGACGTTCCGGTCGTTTGGGTTTGTTTGATGATGGGCTGCTCCATCTCTCTGCCTCCTTTAATGAGAAAAAAGAAAAGAGGAAGCAAAAAATCTCATCCTCTTTTTGATGGTTATTTCAATTCAGAAGAAGCTGCTGTTAGGGTTTCCACAAACCCCTTCACATCTTTCTGTGTAACAAAAATATTGACCGCCTGATTGACTTTGGTCAGATAGCCCTCAGGTGCTGCTGAGCCATGGGCCAAGCTTGCAGCCAATTTTGCTTCTTTAAAATCTTCAATCGTATCCTTTCCATACTGATCATATTTAGAAACGTCTGCATCCGTACGGGCAGGAATTGAACCTTTTAACGGGTTAAAGGCGTCCTGGCCTTCCACAGAGCCTAATACAGCAAGGAATTTCTTCACATCATCCGGATTCTTAACACCTTTTGGAAGCCCAAACGTATCAGTGACAACCATGAATTGCCCTTCTGTTTCAGGTGTTGTAATATATCCAAAGTCTTCATTGACTTTGAGCTTCAAGTCATTCACAAAGTAACCTTTTGCCCAGTCGCCCATGACATTCATAGCTGCTTCTCCATTTGCCACTAATTGGGAGGCATCTTGCCAGTTCCGTGAGCTATGGTCTTCGTTGATGTATGAAAGCATTTTCTTGAACGTTTCAACAGCCTCGACTACTTTTTTGTCGTCAAGTGCAAGTTCACCCTTCCAAAGTTTGGTGTATTCCTCGGCTCCAAGCTTGCCTAGCAATACAGTTTCAAATAAATGGGTTGCTGTCCAAGACTCTTTATCACCCAACGCTAACGGAGTGATACCCTTTGCTTTTAACTTATCTGCCACTTCAAAAAACTCGTTAAAAGTAGTCGGGGCTTGGAGGCCATTTTCTTCAAATACCTTTTTGTTGTACCATAGAACATTTCCGCGATGAATATTAACAGGAACGGAGTAAATCTTACCATCCTTGCTAACCATATCTATTAAATCTTGTGGAAACTTGTCCTTTAATCCTTCTTTTTCATATAGATCATCGATTGGTTCCATTTTGTCGGCCTTTACCCATCCTTCATTCAACTCGGCTCCGCCATGGATCTGGAAGGTTGCAGGAGGATCATTTCCTTGCATCCGGCTTGCCAGGACCGCTTTAGCATTCGTTCCGGCACCGCCTGCAACGGCTGCATTTTCAATCGGAACATCTGGGTATTTCTCTTCGAAAAGCTTTATTAGTGCTTTTAATCCATCTTCTTCACCGGCTCCGGTCCACCAGCTAAATATTTCCATTTTACCTGAATCCTTTTTATCTTCGCCATCCCCTGCGCTCTTTGATGAACTGCAGGCAGAAAGAATCAAAGAAAACGCCAATAATATAGATAACCATATCCTCTTTTTCAAGCTTTATTCCCCCTCCGTTTAAATGAAACCGTTTACAGTTATATTATAAAAAAAGATTCTAGCCAATACAGATAGAATTTTCTGCATTTTATTATGATTTTCTGTACTTTTTTAGGGTCTGAACCCCCTAACTTAAATACTCTGCTAACTTCTGCTTCAGTCACCAGAATGCTGCTTATTAAATTGCTTCGGCGAAATCAGGTAGTGTTTTTTAAATACCCTGCTAAAGTAGTTTGGATCCTTGTAGCCAATCATGTGGCTTATCTCTTTCAAACTATATGTATTTTCATTTAATAATTGTCTTGCTTTGGCAAGTCGAGCCTCAGTGAGATAATCTATAAAAGTCGTTTGGGATGTTTCCTTAAAAAGCTTTGTAAAATAGGTAGGACTTAGTTTTACATGATCAGCAACCTGTTCCAGGGTGATTGGTTCTTGGTAGTACAAATCGATATATTTTTTAGCTTTTTCAATCGGATTATTTGAATGATAAAACTCCAATACCTTCATACAGAGATTTTGTATAAATTCCTTCCATTCGACTTCTGTTTGCGGAAAAGAAAGTTGATGGATCGATATCGAAATGCCTTCCCGTACAAGCCTTTCTCTGATTTTTATATACAACTCGTTCTGTTCCATTTTTCCTAGAAGCTGTTGAACAATTGAAAGGGCTGAGGGTATTTCCCCCTGAAAAACACAGAAAAACAATTCTTCTAATTCCTCAATTAACTCTTCTTTCTTAGCAAAAGGAAGACAATATAGACTTCGGTTGTCTTTTTTCAATGCGCGAAGAGTTTGTAAAGCCTCCTGATATGAATAGGGAAGTTGCTCCACTTTTGAATAAGGATAACCTATGCCAATCCAGATCCTTGTTGTGATGGCGGATACGATTTTCTTCGCTAAAACGAGCGCTTCCGTCTTGGGATGTTCTTTTGGACTAATAAATAGGGTTACATACTTTTGGCCATAGTAAACAGTAATATGCGGATACGGCGAATAACGTTTCAGCAACTGCTGAAATAAATCGTCATCCCCACAATCCCCTAGATCTGCGACAAAGAAAAAACCGCTTTGCATGTCCGGATACAGCTGCCTTTGCTGTGTCAGAAATTCCTCCCTCACATCATATTGGAGAATCTTTAAGAGGAAGTTTTCCTGAGCAAAATACATATACTCTTCTTTTTGGTCTGAGACTGCTCTCTCGTTTATTATTTCATCACAGACTCTTGATATCGCTTCCATTGTTTCTTCTTTCTTTCCCGGCTTCAAAATATATTCTTTGACACCCTCTTTCATTGCCTCTTTGGCATATTCAAAAGAATCATAAGCTGAAACCAAGATGAATTTGATGTTCATCTGCCTTTTCCGTATCTGTCGAATGGCCTCAATTCCATCAATACCTGGCATTTTAATGTCCATTAACATAAAATCAGGCTGAAGACGCTCTGCTAATTCAATTGCCTCTCTCCCGTTTGAAGCCTCTCCTGCCACTTTAATATTACTGAAATTTTTTTCTAGAAACATTCTCATTGCCTTGCGTTCTAGCATTTCATCATCAGCGATCACTACGTTCATATAACTTCCCCTCCTTTGGCAACAGTAATTTTATAGATGTTCCTTTCCCAGGCGCTGATAAGATCTCTATAACATGGTCATATTGATAAAACAGCTGAAGCCGTCGAACCACATTAATTAGACCGATACCTGTAGAATGACCAACGTGAGGAAGTTGATGTCCACTGGATGAAAAGGTTAACAAAGAATGAATCTGTTCCCCTGACATTCCTGCGCCATTGTCCCTTATCTCTACAACTGTGTTCTGTTCCTCTTTATATACGTGAAGAGATATTTCCCCTCCTTCTTCTTTACCCTCCACCCCATGAATGAAGGAGTTTTCAACTAGGGGCTGTAAGGATAGTCTCGGGATTTCAATATCTAAACATGTATCCTCTACATGCTTATGAAAGGTAATCCGATCACCAAATCGGGTTTGCTGGATATAAAAATAATCGGTGACGGCATCTACCTCTGCCCTTAACAATACGGATTTTTTATTATCGCCTAAACTATACCGTAATAAAGAAGAGACAGAATCTATCAAACGTGATGTATCTTCTGCATTTTCGAGATACGCCATCCTTGAAACCGTATTCAAAGTATTAAATAGAAAGTGGGGATTAATCTGATTTTGCAGATGCTTTAGTTCCAATTCTTTAAACAACCTGTCAAGCTCTGATTTCTCTTCCATTTCAATGATGTACTGACGGATATTGTCACGCATTGTATTAAACGTATTTCCGAGGAGCTTTAACTCATCATTGGATTCAATGTCAACGGCTTGACCATCAAACTTTCCAGCAGAAATTTCATTGGCAGCTCTAGATAGGCTTTGAATCGGACGGTTAATGCCCTTTGAAAACCATATTGCAAAAGAAATGGCCAGCAAGACAGTAGTATTAAACAGAAAAAAGGTAAACCACTTGAATGATTCATTTCGTTGTTCCATTCCTGCAAAGAAAGATTGATAGTCTGTTAACTCTAAATCAATTAGAGACATAGTCGTCTCTTGTAAATAAGTGGAAGTCTTTCGTGCTTCTCTCAGATGTTTCGTATATTGGACAATGTCATCACGAATGACAAATCCGACCGTCATCTCACATTCTAATACAAAATTCTTGATGGTATTGATATACTTCTGAAGTTGGATGGGATCTAGGCTATTTTTATTCGTCTCCAGCTTTATTATGCTACTTTCTAATAAATGACGGACCTTATGAAACTCCTGTATGGAAGTTTGATTTTTCTCAACCACATAAGCATTGGTTTTTTCATATAGAAGATTTGAATCTTGCGAAATTTGATTCATTAATAAAAAACGTTCGAAACTTGCATCATACTCTAACAAGAAAGATCGACTGCTAAAATAAATAGAAACAGACACTACATTGAATAAAACAACAAAGGCAAAAAAGGAAAGGAGCAGCTTACTTCGTATGGTTTTCATATACAGTTCCCTTCTCATAGAAGTCTTGAATGTCGGTAGGGTGGATTACCCTAGTCATGGTGTGATGTAGTGTTTTACTTTCATCTTCATTTTTCAAATGAAGCAATGCTTCAACTGATTGATATCCCATTTCATATGGGTATTGGACAACAGATGCATCTATAGAGCCTTCTTCCAATAGAAGAAGTGTTTGCGGCAAAATATCAAAACCAATAATATACGTCCTCTGCTTTAAGTTAAACTGATTGACCACTTGGGCAATCCCCGAACCATCAAGAGCACTAGTCCCATAAAAAGCATTTATATGAGGGTGCTTCTTTAATAAATCGTATGTAGCTTGCAGTGCACCGCTCTTTGTAATATTGGATACTTCAATATCAACCAGTTTTATACGGTTTTCCTTTTTAATTGCATCCTTGAACCCTTTTATTCGAAGCTGTTGGTTCAAAGCGTCGAATCTTCCTGTTACAATTCCGACATATTGATCTCCCTTTGTGTCCTCGATCATAGCGCTCCCTGCCTGTACTCCTGCCATATAATTATCCGAACCGACAAATGCCTTCCGCTCACTGTCAGCGACATCCGTATCAACAGTCACAATCTCTATCCCCCTTTCGAATGCTTTGTTTGTGAGCTGGTTAAAATTCGAATGAGCAATCCCTTGAATGATGATTCCATCTACCTTACCAGTAATAGTCTTATCCATAAACTTTAACTGTTCAATGTTATCAGCCTGTTTAGGGCCTAGATATTCCAAATAAACATTGTATTTTTCAGCTGCATCTTTTGCTCCTTTTTCTATTAACCTCCAGTATTCATTATCTACTTCTTCCGATATTAAAGCGAAATGATAGTCATATTGATGAGGTGGTTTCACCCGATCTTGGGCTTCAAATGTTTTTTTGCCGTAAACAAGCATTAAGAAGAGATTGATCATAAATAGCAGAAATAATAGAAGATAAAACCAACGTTTGAACTTCATTTCATCACCTAGTAAATATATTCATATTTTTTAAAATTTTAAAACTATTAACTATTTTATAATACCTTCGTTAAACGTTGCTATATAAAGGCTTAACCAATTTATATTCATTTAAATTCTGAAATCTAATTACGCAGAATTGATAATTGCAATACAAAAAGGCTCTTCACATATATTATGGAAAGTCATAATTTTTAATATCGATTACTCATTTTTTTCCATTCTTTTTAACGTGCTCTGTGCGAATAATCATGGGGCCCTTTTTATCATTCTTTATGTTTTCTAAATACTTAACCAAATACGTTTCTGTTATTTTTACAGGTATATATCCTAATCTCAGTCTAATGATATTTTCAACAACAAACATTTTTTTGGACAAATATATATAATTTCGGCCGGTCTCTTTTTCTATCTCTTCATATCGCTCTGTGTCATCCTGTTCACCAGCCAGATGGAAAATTTTCATATGATGATACATATCGCTTCTTTCTTTTCTGATAAACTTTAACATATACAAAAGCTCGTAAGTTGAAAAATTCATTAATTCTGGAGTGTTCTTATCAATATAATGATCGGCTACAAATTCACTCACCCTCACTTCCAGTCTTTCATTGTTCTGCATTGCCCTATTTGAATTCACTCTCATATCACAGAACCCGCAGTAATACTGAAATTCATTCATTTTTTTAATGTTACTTCCGCAATATGGACATGTTTTCTTATTCATTCTTGTTCTCCTCCTTAAGGGATTAAACATGGTTAATAAATTTGGATTGAGCTGCGGCAACAGCCAATAACAGGCTCGATGCCTGTATCTAATACTTGAAAAAACGAATGTTTTTCTTCCATTCGTATAGGATTATAAATTTATTCATAATCTTTAATCTTTAATTTTATATAAACAAAGGGGCTATGCCCCTTTGCTCTAAATCTTATAGATAGCCTTTTTCTTTCAAGCTTATATGGTTTCCTTTATGGGTTACAATGATATGGTCAAGAAGCGCTATTCCTAAGGTCTTCCCTGCATCAGCAATTCTCCTTGTAACTTTTATATCTTCCATGCTTGGTGTTGGGTCACCGGAGGGATGCTGATGACTGACGATAATAGATGCCGCGTTGTTTAAAATAGCTGATTTCATCACTTCTCTTGGATGAACAACACTTGCATTTAAACTTCCCACGTGTGCACGGTGTAGCCCTATTACCTCATTTTTTGTATTAAGCATCATGACGAGAAATACCTCTCTGTCCTCATCTGCAATATAGGATGCCGCAAGCTTCTCTGCATCCATTGGAGAAGTTATCTTGTATGCGGCAAAAACTTCTTTTGCTTCCCTGATTTCCTGTCTGATTCGCACTACTTCAAAAATAGATTCTAAAGTCATTCTTCATTCTCCTTTGTAATAATGATTTTGGATATTGCTTTTCCTTTTTTCTTGAATGTTTTTAAGGTTGTTTCATTTCCTCCTTTTCTTTTTAATCTTGGGTTGTCCCTTTTGAAGCCGAAGCGCTGATGTTCCCCAAAGGGGGATGATTTTTCCCCTTTTGCAAGGAGAACGAAAAACACGTATAGGCAATCGGTCAAGGGATTAGCATAAAAAGTTTTTTATGTTGCGAAAGCGATTTTAATAAAAAAGTTTTTTGCCCCTTGATCGATTGACTCGCCGTCTTCGTTTCCTGTCGGAAAGGTTCGGGTACCTGCCGGCTGGAAAAGTAGTCGGCTTGCGCTGTTTTACGATTTGGATTCAAAAGGGAAAAGAACAATGAAAAAGCAGCCGTAAATGGCTGCTTACCCTGCAATCTAATATGCTTTTATCCCGTCATTTTCTGGCTTTCATGTTTTCGGCTCGTTCGGTATGGCGGCTGACCGCAAATGGGACAGGAACCTACGGAATGTTGGTGTTTTCCTACAGACCGTGGTTATCGGATCATTTAATGCCGAAACGACACGTACAGCATGACAGAAAGAAGATTTCCCTTTCTGATCAGTCTGTCGTGCCGCCGCCAAAATAAATTGCTTTTAAAATAAGCCTAAGCTGATCGCTCCCGTGTCTTCTTTTATGGTCTTTAGATTTCCTTTTTTATCATATTTTCCTTCCGTCTTATCGACTACTTCGATTCGAGTTTGAGAATGAACCGCTTCGTACGGATCAACTTGTCCTGCCCCGACTTCAAATACACTATAGTCCCCATTTAACGGATCAGCTGTATTCATCAGTTTTTCTTTCACTTCAGATGGTGTGGCCTTCGGATCGGCTTGTAATAACAGCGCGGCCACGCCTGAAACGTTAGGAGCCGCCATTGATGTACCGGATAGGCGCTCGTAGGCGTATTGATAATTCCCTATTTGATCGGGTCCATGCACATAGGACGGTACAGTCGATAATACTGAAACTCCAGGTGCGGTTACTTCCGGTTTAATATCATACAATACTCGGGATGGACCACGAGAGATGAAGTCAGCTAATACATCCCCTCTTGTTATTACTTGACTCGCATCACCAAAATGGAATGTGCCATTGCCGGAAGTTAATTTCCCTTTGATTGCTGTTCCTTGTTCATAATTTAGAGAGAACATTGGAATAGAATGATATCCTTGGGGTTTGTGTAGCAATGGAACCAAATCACGCAATAAGCATTAGCGGACATAACGGAATCCTATCATGAAAAAGAGATAAGATTCCGTTATGTCCTTTTCCTAGTATGTTAAAGGGCGTAATCGACCATCTCTGATTTCATCAGGAAGGATAAACGAATAACGGCCCACTATGTTGATATACTCATTCCAAGTGGATGACAACCTAGCAACATCATCCTCCTCGAGATCAGAAAAGCACCTAATTTATTTAGGCGCTTAATACTGACTTACATGGAAGCAACTTTATGTTATCTACATATGTGAAAAAACAATTAAATTGAATAAAAATAAAAGCTGGGTATATCTCGATTTTTAAAATCGAGATATGGTCCCAGCCTTTTTTTAATTTGTTTGAATAGTGGTTATATCAGGGAATTCGCCTCGTTATAACACCATTAAACTTATTACTTGATTGTAACAGTTTTTGTTACCTTAACACCTATATTACCTGCTTTATCAATCGCGTATGCAGTAATAGTCCATTTACCTTTTTGTTTTGGTAAATTTACTCCAAAAGTACCGTTACTTGCTACTTTTACTTTTACTACTTTCTTGCCGATTTGTACAACAACCGTTGCATTTGCTTCAGCTTTTCCTTGTACTTGAATTTCTTTAGTTGTTACTTTCACACTTGAAATAATCGGTTTAGCTGGCGCTGTACGATCTAAAACTGTAGTTTTAGATGGAGTACTTTGATTTCCTACTTCATCTTTAGCATATACTGTTAAAATTGTACCTGCTTTTTGTTTAACTAATTTAATACGATAAACTCCATTTGAATCTGCTGTTCCTGTTCCAATTACCTTCGTTTTATTTTTTACAATAACAGCTGCATTCGCTTCAGTCTTACCACTGATTGAAAGGTCATTATCATCGATATTATTGATGAATGGTGCTTTTGGAGCTGTACGATCAACGATATTTACAACAGTTAAATCAAATACTCTTGTAACGCTTGAAGTTCCCTTAGTGATCGTAGCAGTTAACGTAACTTGACGTCCTCCTGGCTTTTTAGCTTTTTGGCGGTTTACCTTTCCATCTGTCGAGATAATTTTTGGATCACTTGAAGACCATGAAATTGTCGTATCATAATTACCTGTTGTTGGTAAGTTTAGATTCGTTGTTACAGCATTTTGATCTGTATTTTCTTTCTTAATCGCATTCCACACAAGAGAACCTTTTGCTGCTTCTACAACTGCTGAAGTGTCTGTATCCTCACTTCGTACATAGAAGGAATATTCATTTGCAATACCTTCATCACCTAAACGGAAGATTGCAGTTAAAGAGACTCCTGTATTTTGTGATGGTCTAGTCACCTTTCCATCAGGAGAAATCACATCTGGATTAGTAGATATCCATGTAATTGATACACCATCGTTTCCATAGCTTGTTGGTAATACTAAATCTTTTGTAATTTCTGTTGATAATTTATTGTCACCTAGTAAATCCGTTCCTAAAAGCGAATGATATGCTCGAAGTAAAATTGTTCGCTCTTTATTTTCTGTATCTTTTAGAACCGTTACGTTAAACGTTTTGTATACAGTTGTTGTATTACGTGTAATTTTGGCAACAAGTTCTACATGTGCATCATCTTCATCAAACAACGGTTTGTACACACGTCCTTGATTTGTGACATGTTTTACATCATCAGAAGTCCATTCAATTCTTGATCCATTTGAACCGAACTTAGGTAGTGATAATGCACTATTCAGATCGTTTAGATCAATGTTTTCTCCACGTATTATATTCCACGTGATATTAGAAGAATCTTCATTTGCTGCAATATCATCATTCGTTTCTTTTCCTGCAACTGTTACATTGAATGTTTTCACTGCAGTTGAACCACCAACTGTTGCTGTCGCAATCAGTGTCACACTTGTATCTTGATCTGGTCGAATGACAGTTCCGTCATTTTTAATTACATCTGTATTGCTACTATTCCAACTGATGATTGCATGATTTGCTTCATCAAAAGTTGATAATGCTAAATTTGTTACTAATAATGATTGATGTTTGTTTTCTCCTTTAATGCGATCCCATGTTAATGCATTTGCCGCTTTGGTTGCTAACGGTTGGTCTGCTCCTTCAGATGAACCCAAACGATATACAATAATGTTTTTTACAAGTGGATGAATACCAGCCATTGCATGCGCTGGGTTACTACCAACGATACTTCCACCATCAATTTCAAAGAAGTTAGCGCCTGGTTGTAGTTCACCTGTATCGAAGCTAAATGTTCTTACACCCGTGTCCATTTCATAGCCTTGTGGTATATCCATAGTAGCTGGATTATCTACTGGATTCTCTCTCCAAGCTGAATTATTATCAAATAAATTTTTGAATGTTGCTTTTTCGCCGTTTATTGAACGATTCCAATCATGCATTACAGCCCAGAATCGGTCTTGAGAAGCCGTTACAGTTCCTTTTAATGTATATGTTGAATCGTACGTAAAGAGTGTAACTGTATCATTATTTTCATGATCAATAATCCCGTTATCAAATTTGATTTTTGGAATATAAGCATTTTTATGAATCTTAACATCAATTTTTGTTTCATTTCCTAAAAAGTCAACCATCGTAATCGGGAACGTACTATCTCCTTGAGGGGTAGCCCCAATATCATTGTATCCAGTTGGTTGATTTTGGAAATAATAACTATCTGCTGGAATATTCCATGATGTAATCCCGGTTTTTGTATAACCGATGCTTGTGCTTGATACTCTATTATTAGGATTTCCAAGTAATAAAATTGGAGCAAGTACTGGGTCCGTACTATTTAAATTCCCATTTGGCGTTTGAATGTAACCACTAATTATTGGTTCTCCTTGTTCCGAATAAAATACCTTATTTGCATCATAAATTTTTGCACTGCTCAATGACTCTTTCATCGTAATCGATGCTGTTTGACTTGAACTCTGAACTTTTTGAATTGCGATATCTTGTGTCTTGCTTTGTCCATTTAATGTATAATTTAGAGTTACTTTACTTGAAGCTAATTTTACAGTAAATGGATATTCACTTACATTTCCTAATGTATCGGTTGCGATTAATTTAATCGTATGAGTATCTTGTGTATCATCACCAGTCGCACTTGGTAACACAACAGGGTATCTGAATGTTTGAGTTAATGTACTGTTGTTTGAATTCGCTCCCATTGATTTTGGTGCGCCGCCATCAACTGAAAACTCGACTTTAAATCCTCTTGAATTACTGATTAAATCTCCTGCAGAAGCGTTCAGCATTAACGAGACAGGATCCCCATCGTTTTTCACAAAAGCTTTCATGGAAGTTGTATTTAATGACGTAATGGTTGGTGCATCTGTATCCAGATATGTCTGAATACCAACCGCCGGAACTCCTGGATCCGTCCATTTTTCACCTTCTGCCATTAGAAAATATTTCACACCATATTTACCTTTTGGCGTTGTCGATGGGATGGTTACTTTCCCTTTAACTGAAAACTCCTTATAGATACCGAAGTATGGTTTTTGTGTGACATTTTGTGTCATATCAATATCGATTGGTTCTCCAACGATTGTACTATGATCATTGTAATTTCTTAATATGACTGCCTGAATACTTTTCACACTATCAGCACTTCCAACAGCATTGAAATTCAAATTAAAGGTGTCACCTGGTTTAACGTTCGCTTCCCATGCCATACTTGGAGGATTGTCATTTAATGTTGCAGTTGATAAATCAATCCAAGCATGTTTACTTGTTTTATTGACAATAATTACATGAGCTTCTCCCATATTACCAGCTTTATCAACTGGTGCTACATGGATAATATTTAAACCTTCTACTAAGCCAGGTACTTTTAATTCATATGAACCATCTGCATTTTGTTTCACGTTTTCTTTATAGCTAAATTGTTCAGACCCATTAAGTGCCATGTACACATTGCCGCCAACATTACCAGCGTCTCCGTCATTCATCGTCCATCGAACTGTATAGCTCCCTGTATCCGTTGTTTCAGGCTTTGTTTTTTCATCATAACCTGCTGAACGAACAACATTCATCTTTGGTGCAGCTGTATCTATATACATTGGCATATACATTGTCTTTTGCGGTTTTGGATTCGGCCCGTCTGGCGTTGCTGTAATCGCAAAATAATATTGTCCATCTGGAACTGGAACTGCTTCATTCCATCCATACCAAGTCCAGTCTGGTGCAAGCCTTAATGGCATGCCATTTGTATAAGGGTCACCTTTTGAAAGCCAGTTGCTATCTGATAAATGAGTGACAACATTATGATCTTTATCGACAACATCCACTTTTAGATTGCGTACACTTCGTAGTAACGCAAGTGCTGGAACTGGGTAAAGACCTCTAGGAATTACATAGTATTTATCTCCTAGTGCGATTTGTGCTGGTGAAGTTGGTTGACCAAATAGTTCTTGATAGGTGAAATAATTGCCTCCACCTGTAACAGCTAATTGCGTACCTAAGTTGGATGCTGTCCAAATGTTAGTATCTTTATTATCAATTACACTTGGCTCATTCCAATCACCATAAAATCCGTTATACGGAACATTTAACGTTGGAAGAGTGTCGTCAGTTGGTGTTAAATACACATATCCTTCGACAAACGTATTTTTGACAGTTGAATCAGCAAGTGAAACGGTTACTTCCACTCGTTTATTTGAATTTGCCGGAATCGTAATTTCCTTTTGATCAACTGTTAATTTTGCATCTTCTAGATAACGACTACGAATATTATCCGAATTTGCTTTCCCTGCATCTTTTAAATAATCAGTCATTACTGTACCGTTTACTTTGTACGTAACCTCTTTATTCGAAAGATTTTGAGCCGTTAATGTGAATGTCGCCGTATTGCCAATTTCTTTTAAACTAATGCTTCCTTTACCATCTTTGCCTGATACAACAACTGGTGATTTCAACGCTAAATCTGGTCGAATCATCCCTGCGCCTTGGCGTCTTGGTTGGTACTCAGTCATGTAATCTTGACGGTCTGCTCCATTTTCCTCATTTATATAATCTCTTTTTGCTGGAATCGCAGTGTTCATGATTAAATTTTTAGTTAATTGGGCAAATGCTCTTGTACCAGTTGGATAACCCTTTGCGATTAACCCTTGCATAACATCTGCAACCGCTCCCGCAACGTATGGAGCTGCCATTGACGTGCCATCTTGGTTTTCATACGTATTATGTTTATCTGCAGCGACACGTACAGATGAATAAATCGCATGTCCAGGTGCCATTACTTCAGGTTTTAACAATAAATCACTTGTTGTTCCCCAACTTGTGAAGTCTGTTGGCTGACCTGCATTTGATTCTCTAAAGCCTGACCCTAATTTATCATTTGTAATCGTAAATTTAACTGGTTTTGGAGTTGCTGCATATGATCCTGGTCCTGGCCCTGGACCTATACCGCCGCTGTTTAGCTTTTTATAGGCATCTTCCAACTTCACTCCATCTTCATTGCTGATAAACGTATATGGAATTAATCCAAATCCAACTGGATTATCAAGCGGTGCTTTATTTGGTTGGTTATAAATGATGACCCCTGCAGCACCTTTTTTCTGTGCATTCACAACTTTTGTTGTCAAGTTTAACGTACCACGTTGAATTAAGACGATTTTTCCTGTTACATCAAGACCATCGTAATCAGATAGTTGACCAATTTTTGGCGTTCCATCTGTGTTATTCCCTAACGACACTAACTCAAATTCTTTCGTTGTGTCATTGTTCCAATGCCAATCGTCAAGACCTTCTCCAGTGAAAGATCCGACTGTTCCTCCCGCTGTTAAAGCAGCATTTGATGAGAACGTATACTTATGACTAGTTACGATATTATTTGCTGCTGCAACCGTAAATGAATCCGGATACACTCCAGGAGTTCCAATTTTATTTAAATCAGGTGTTTGCCCGATTTTTATGCTTTGTCCCATTCCGCCTGAACGGTCAGCATATGCATTTGAAGCATTACCTGCTGCTACAACTACAATGTGACCTTCATCTGTTGCATTTCGAATTGCAATTCCTACTGGATCGTTAGGGTTTCTTGTATCAAATGAAGAAGATGATCCAAGACTCATGTTAATAACATCTGCACCTAATGAGGATGCATGGTCGATTCCTTTTATAATATCTTCTGTTAACGCACCTGGTTGCTTATCAGAAAACACTTTCTCTGCGATAAGCTGTGCTTCTGGCGCAACCCCTTGAATCACTGGTCCAGAACCAGCTGCAATACCTGCTACGTGCACACCATGTGAACTTGTATTTGAGTCTGGAAGTTCAACGTGTGGTATAACATCACTATCTTGATCAGCCCAGTCGTACCCGTCGACAACTTTATATGATGTTGTACCATCTTCTCGTTTAAATTTTCCTGTTTTGATTCGTGTTTTACTCATGTCTTTTGGATCTGGGAACGCTTCGTGTGTAAAGTCGATACCTGTATCAACGATTGCAATAAGCATACCTTCACCTTTGTAACCAGTAGGCTTTCCTACTGCTGAACCATTCCATACATTTTTAATCCCCGTTAAATCATGTTGTTGATTTACAGCAGGATAAAATTTCTGTTGGATTGTCACTGCTTTAACATTAGGTAATGATTTTATATTTTCTAAATCTTTGTATTTAATATCGTTAATACTAAATCCTTTCATAACCGTATTAAATTCATGCTTAAACTTGATACCGTTACTTCCCGACTTAGCAAGATCTAAGGTACTCATGATTTCATTTTTCGTTGACTGAATTTCTTCTTTTACAAGACTTTTCCCCTTACTTACTGACATTGGAGTAACACCAGCTTGACTTGCAGTCAATTGAGGTACTGTTTGTCCTTTTAATTGAACAATAACAGAAACCTTGTCATCTGGGTTATACGTTTCTTCTTCTACGTTTAGCGAGTCTTTCTTTGCAAATCGGTTTTTCTGTTCTCTTTCATACTGTGCTTTGATACTCTGTTCGCCTTTATTCCTTAAGGCTTGCATGTCATCTGAAGTGATGGCTGACGAACTTGGAAAGTTTTCAGTATTACTTACCTTAATTCCTGCTTCAGAACCTTGGTCTTCCGCAACAATTGGCGCTTGTCCCGGATTTTGATTTTCTTCTGCATGAACGAAAGTAAAATTCGACATTACAAGAGCGGCTATCGATAATGATGCAACACTTTTAATCACTTTTTTCTTCATAATTCTTCCCCCCCATTTCGAGCATTTCAACCGTTTAAGTCTGCTGCTCATTTACCTTTGGAACATTTAAGTTTTTTGAATTTTCTCTATTCACTTAAATGTATATTTATATTATCTCAGCCTTCTATCACAGCCTCCCAGAATTTCTTAGCATGCTTTTTGTCCGTTTTCACTGCGATGGCATTAACGCTATGGAGCTCTACTTTTTCCGTTGCTCCAGTAGTCACAGCCTCTTCGGCCGCTTCGCTGACAGATGGATTAACTTTTCCGGATTCCTCTGTTACAATCATTGGAATACTCGACTCATGAGAGTCATCATATCCATATTCAACCAATTTCGTGATGTTAAACAGCTCCTCATCCAGCTGGTTTGCAGCTAGAAATGGAGTAGCTTCATCTGGAATCAAATAATAGTCATCACCAATACTTTTCGTCATATATGATTCTGGTGTTCCGTCCTCCCTTGGTAGTAGAGTGTTAACAAGTAATCCATCACTATGTTTTTCTACATAAACGACGTCACCGGTGATCAGTGTGACCTTGTGCGTCTCAACTATCCTGCTTTTCTCCTGCGACTGGGATGTCTGGGTAGCAGTCGATGCGGTAGCGGTGTCATCATTAGCAAATGAATTCGTAGTACTTGTTCCCAAAAGTAGTGAGGAAGCCAAGCTTGCGGTTAATACGCTAAGCATTTTTTTGTTTCTTCTTTTCCCCATAGAAACTAAACAACCTCTCCTTTTCCTAATAAATAGTAGACTACTATATTTGTAAAAATGTGAAGGTATCGCAATAACGACTTGACTTCACATTTCATACACAGATTTGTCTTACAACATGAGCCTTTTAAAGTCTCTCAACTATCTAGTAAAATTGAGAGGTAATCCACCGATTAATCAATATTCAGAAATATTACTTTATTATTAGTCGTTTATTTCTGGATCGCTTTTCGTTTTTCAAAAGTGAATTGGTGTAATACTTGATCTACTTGGGGTTCTGTCACTGATGCGCTGTTGGAAGTGGTTTCGATGATGGAAAAATTACATTTCCCTAAATTTTCAAACAACTTCTATAACAGTAATATTAATAACTTTATTAGTATATTGCAAAGGGGGTTTATCTAAGGACTATTGGCCTAGTTTTCTCTTGAATATAAATAATATTGAATTGATAGATTTTATAGAAATAGATTAGAAAAATCAGAATTTGAATTGTGGTTTTCATTTTTTTAGTGTGATATATTTTAAAAATTTGGGAGGATAGGTAACATTTGACTAGCAAGAGTTACTGTGAATGTTATTGAAATCGATAAAAATATTGTTAAAATTAAATACAACGATATTAGTACACGAAATAAGATAAATAAAGTAACTGAAAGATCATGAAAAGTATTCTAATGAGGTGAAAACAAGGAGAGGGCATTATGATTCAAGGAAAAATTATAAAATTTCACCGTGAACTTCAAGGATTAAAGCAAGAAGAATTAGGGAACCAGATTTGTTCAAGTACACATGTAAGCAAGATTGAACGTGGTATTACAGAAGTATCAGAAAAAACACTCGGATTGTTAGCTAAAAGACTACAAATCGATATGCAGGTAGAGATCGATACATACTTAGGCTTGGATTTACTGATAAAAGATTGGCATGATTCCATTATTTTTAAACTAAATTCAAAAGCAACAAGCATAAAAACTAAGTTGGAAGGAATCAAGTTTTTAAAAATTCCTGATTTTTATCGATCATACACACTAGTTCTAACTAGATATTATTTATTAATTGGAGAAAGTACGATTGCTAAATCCTTGATCGAGGAAATGGACAGTTGGCAAGAACTTTCGCTATATGAACAAAACATGCTATATCATATTAAGGGGAAATTTTATCTTGATTATCACAGAGAATTTAATCAAGCAATTTCTTATTTAAAGAAAATTAATATACGTTATTATAATAATCCTGAATATTATTATGATTTAGCTTATGTCTATATGTTTATGAATTCCCAAATACTAACCTATCATTATGCTAATAAAGCGCTTCAATTTTTTAATAGTGCAAATAGCTTTAATAGAATAGTTGAAACAAAAATGATAATGTTGATTCAAGTTGAAAATGAAGAATTTTTTGATACAAAAGATTCTAGCTACCCAAGATTAATTGAAATGGCCGACAACTTTGGTTTAAATGATCAAAAATCAAAACTACTACATAATTATGCTTATCAACAATTTCGGAACGGATGCTATGAAAAAGCATTCGAAAATTATAGTCAATCCTTGAAATTACGTGATCCTTCTCATCCTCATTATCTAGTGACATTAGAAGGATATTTAAATGCTGCTACAAAGTTAGGCTTACTATCTGAAATAGAGTTGCTAAAAGTAGCGCAAAAAGGTCTTTCATTAGCAAAGAAATTAAAGGATACAATGGTTTTACACCTTTTTCAGTTGCATATATTTAAGATTCAAAATTTAACCGACCAATACTATCATTATCTAGAGACAGTTGCGTATCCGTTATTTAAGAATATGGGTAACAGCTATGATACGGAGACTTATGAAATTAAGCTGTTTGATTACTATTTAGAAAAAGGAGATGTTGAACGGGCTAATCAGTTTGCTCTGTCAATAGTTAATAGACTCCGGAAAAACAACACGTTTGTTTAATACAATAGATCTAATCTATTAAAAGGGTTCTGGTGCAAATATGACCTGTTAGAAACATAGAATCTCAATATCCTTTTCATCTATGAATTATGAGGCTACTCCAAATAATTTATGTATGAATTCAATCTCACTTTGGACAGACTTCACCCCTTGTTGAAGTTGTCCTTTTTTCAGCATATGCATCACCTTCACTCCACAGATGATTTGTTTGGCTGTTCGAAACGTTTTTAATCCTAGCATAGAACAGACTCGCTTCTTTATAAAGCGATGATCTTGCTCCACTATGTTATTCAAGTACTTCTGTTGTCTAAGTTGCATACCATCAGGTATGCTTTTCTCTTTTTTCAACTCTTCAATTGCTATAGGATAAGCCGGATTCTTATCGCCCGTCATGACACGAGGCACGCATAACCGTTGTGTGAGCCATCGATAAGCCGCGTTCTTCCATCATCTCCACTAAATTACGAAAGCTCAAGTTGTACCGTAGGTACCATCTCACTGTTAACAAAATCATGTCAGGCTGATAATGTTTCCACTTGAATAAATTTTGATTTCCCATACTATCACGCACCTTTTTTAAGATTAAAGTATCAGTATGTCCAAGATTTAGAGATTAATTGCTATTATTGAAGTTTTTGCACCAGAACCATTTTTATTCGTCTCCAGCTTTATTATGCTACTTTCTAATAAATGACGGACCTTATGAAACTCCTGTATGGAAGTTTGATTTTTCTCAACCACATAAGCATTGGTTTTTACATATAGAAGATTTGAATCTTGCGAAATTTGATTCATTAATAAAAAACGTTCGAAACTTGCATCATACTCTAACAAGAAAGATCGACTGCTAAAATAAATAGTAACAGACACTACATTGAATAAAACAACAAAGGCAAAAAAGGAAAGGAGCAGCTTACTTCGTATGGTTTTCATATACAGTTCCCTTCTCATAGAAGTCTTGAATGTCGGTAGGGCGGATTACCTTAGTCAGGGTGTGATGTAGTGTTTTACTTTCATCTTCATTTTTCAAATGAAGCAATGCTTCAACTGATTGATATCCCATTTCATATGGGTATTGGACAACAGATGCATCTATAGAGCCTTCTTCCAATAGAAGAAGTGTTTGCGGCAAAATATCAAAACCAATAATATACGTCCTCTGCTTTAAGTTAAACTGATTGACCACTTCTTGGGCAATCCCCGAACCATCAAGAGCACTAGTCCCATAAAAAGCATTTATATGAGGGTGCTTCTTTAATAAATCGTATGTAGCTTGCAGTGCACCGCTCTTTGTAATATTGGATACTTCAATATCAACCAGTTTTATACGGTTTTCCTTTTTAATTGCATCCTTGAACCCTTTTATTCGAAGCTGTTGGTTCAAAGCGTCGAATCTTCCTGTTACAATTCCGACATATTGATCTCCCTTTGTGTCCTCGATCTTAGCGCTCCCTGCCTGTACTCCTGCCATATAATTATCCGAACCGACAAATGCCTTCCGCTCACTGTCAGCGACATCCGTATCAACAGTCACAATCTCTATCCCCCTTTCGAATGCTTTGTTTGTGAGCTGGTTAAAATTCGAATGAGCAATCCCTTGAATGATGATTCCATCTACCTTACCAGTAATAGTCTTATCCATAAACTTTAACTGTTCAATGAACTGTGCTTTATAAGGCTTTCTAGTTTTAAACAAACGTTTATTTAAATAGTGGCCGTTCATCAATGATAATGCCTTTCCAGATGAATAGTGCAAGCTTTCTATTCTATTCAAGGAACACCTACAAAATGGTTATTTGCTCTATTCCCTTGAAAAGCCATACAAACACCGTTCTTTCAATTCAAGGTCAATTAGCGCCATATTCTACTAAATGTAAATGAAACTAGACGCATTCTTTATTAGACTTCGGATATTTAAAAATACAGATTCGATATTTGGATAACTAGAATAATTGACCTTCCTTTGGCTAATCTAAAGGCCGCCGACAAACATCAAAATCGTTAGAATGGCAATAATGATATAAGAGAGAGTAGTAAGGCGAAGTTTACTGTATGTTGCAATTACGATGATTAGTCCGACAATGGCAGGACTAACCTCCAATGCCCAGTTCAAGTATCCTGCTGGATTTATAACTGACCATATTTCTAGTTGTATGCAAAAAAACGGATGTTTATAAAAAAAGACCCTGACTATAATGATATAAGAAATAGTTGACTCATCTGGAGGAAGAATATGCCTGATTATATTGAAATCATCCTTCGTACGTTCGGAGCATTTTTTATTTTGATAATTACTACCCGTTTTTTAGGTAAACAAACTCTTGCTCAAATGACCTATTTTGATTTCGTTATAGCTATCACAATGGGTGCAATTGTAGCGAATTTAGCGTTTAATATTCATATTAAAGCCTACCATCTCTTGCTTTCTTTCGGTATCTTTGTTGGTATGACTTTTCTTATTGCCTATATGTGCTTAAAAAGCCAAAAGGCTCGTAAGTTTTTTGCTGGAGATCCAACCATTGTCATTCAGAATGGAAAAATATTAGAACATAACATGAAAAAGATGCGTTATACCTTAGATTACTTAAATCAAGAACTACGAGAAAAAAATGTATTTGATATTGAGGAGGTTCTTTTTGCTATTCTTGAAATCAACGGAACATTAACTTTATTGAAAAAGCCTCAGTATCGTACCGTGACAAGACAAGATTTATGGATCGCGTCCAGTCCAGAATACAGGCTTCCTATTGAATTAATTATGGATGGAAAAATCATTGATAAAAATTTGAAGGAGAATAAAATTACTCTCTCGTGGCTAGAGAAAGAGTTAAAGAAGCGCAATTTGTGGGTAAACGACGTGACCTATGGAGTTTTAGGTGCAAATGGACAACTTTACCTTGATACATATAATGACCATTTGCAGTCTCCAATTGATCAAGAATGAGACGATTATTATCTTTTAGGGGTACCGCCCACATCGCTATCAAGCTAAGCTCATGTAACGTCAATGATAAGCAAGATTGTTTCTTTTTTTGAAAGTCTATATGTAGATGCTTTAAAGATTTGCATACGAAATAAACCCTAACGGGTTTCCTTTTTTGAATTAAGCCGCTTGATTATCAGACATGGTACAATTGTAAACGACACCTAATATATCAAAGACTGTTTTCTTCTCATATCGATGAGATTTTCGCCCGTTTTGCTGTAGGAGGTTGAACAGGCGAAGTAGAACCTTTGATAGCTCTTGGGTGTCTTTCTGTATAGCTTGGAAAAGAAGGGCCTTATACTCACTCAGTTCTCGTTTCTTTTTCATAAGAAGTAATTGCCGCATTTGAAACATGATAGAAGAACAGAGTAGAATGGCAATCAATTGTCCATACAAATGGCACTCCCATCTTTCTGGTTTTATCTTTTTACACTGATGAATTTGAAAGAATGATTTCCACGTTTTAAATAAAATTTCGATTTGCCAACGTAAAGAGTACCAATCATGTACTTGTCCCATCGGGACAATATCTGTAGGAGTGTTTGTCATATATACATTGATACCACTGAGTCGTTTACTACGAGGAGAATACTTCATTCCTTTCTTTTTTTCTCTTACAGTTTGATCTTGTAATCGTTTTTGTTGTTGTTCTTTTGTTAGCCGATGAACAATCACACGAGTTGGTACTTTATCAGTCATTCCTACATAAGCGTCGGATATTTCGCATGTTTGTCCTGGTTGAAGTGAGTTCATTAAGACCTCCATATCTATCTGTATATACTCTGTACCTTTCTTGATTCTTCCATCTTGAAAATAATCAGGGTTGGGATTTTTTTGATAAATACGTGTATTTGATTTAATACGAGAGATATAGTAAGCCTTTTTATCTTGTATATGTTGAAGATCTTTCAAGTGAAAATAACCTAAATCACGGATACATAAATCATTCGCTGTCACAGTTGGGACACACAGAGAACCATAGGTTCGATCATGTTGTTTACCTGGACCTGTATGAATATGTAGGAACTGTCCACTTAATAGATCATACTCAAGCTGAATCTTCACCCCCGCTGTATGACTGCATCCTCCTGCACCTGGATAAACAGATGAAAATACATCGTGAAGTTGAAATGCAGTTGAATCTAGGATACGAATACGCTTGAAAATAGAAGTGTATGGAGAAGTGAGCAGCTTAGTTGAAGATAACTTTTGGTTGAGAAGTTCGGCTAACACTTGTTGTAGAAATTGCACGGCTGTGGCATTAAATCGTTGATTCAGTCCCTCAGGACTGATGAGCACTTCTGTTGATGCTTCTAAACAGCTACATAACTGAGTTAAAGAGGTTTTAGCGACATTTTGACTCATCCATACACATAAAGCGACTAAATCTTTTGCTTGGTACTTACTGGTTCGTTGTACAAAAACAACATCTCTAGCAAGATCTCGTAAGAAATTTGGAGATAAGAAGTTTTGAATTTCTTGAGCAAATAGTTGTAATTCATCAGATACAGAAATAGACATACAAAAACGCCATCCTTTCCTATGAGTCTACAGAAAGAATAGCGTATTTTTTTCATTTTAGGGGGTATTTTGTTTTGTTAGCTTGATAGCGATGGGGTACCGCCCACATACCCATCAAGCTAAGATTTTGAAATATCCCCAAAACGAAAATTTTATATCTCTACAGTTATTTATAGAATTTAGCTCATTTTTTTCGTTTTGGGGAAGAATGCATTTCTTAACTTGATGGCGATGGGGTTTGTCCAATAAATTAAATTATTGGACAAACCCTTTTAATTGTAGAGTATTTTCTGTAATTCTTTCTTCAGTTCCTTATACTTGGTCCTGCTAACCTCAATTTTTGCAGGACAATTTTTCAGTTTTAAGTTATATGATTTCATGTAGTTATCAGGTAGAATTTCCTCAATCTTGCTTAATGGCACAAGGTAAGACTGATGAGTTCTGTAAAACCCTTTGGAACCTAAGACTTGCTCTAATACCCCTAAATTATCATTACAATTTATGGGTTCAGCACCTTCCAAGTAAAACCTGGTTTTCTGAACAAAACCTTAGCGTATGTTTTTCTCGGAAAGATACCTGGACCCCTATAATGGAATAACTAAAATATGACCTGGAATCCTAAAATTACTTAATTCTTCTTTAACTAACCCACCCTTTTCTGGGAAAAATCACAACTTGTACTGGCAGATATTGCGGAATATTGATTTATTTACTATCTTTATTACATACAATCATTTTTCCATAACAGTAGTGAGCAAACTTATTGTGTCCTCAATTTAAATCGCTGTTTAACATTTGTTTATTTTGTCTCTAAACATTATTGGTGTTTCCAACTAAATCGATATTTACCAATTACTAATAATAACAGTGGCAGAATCAGTCCAAAAGTAATAGTTAAAGGTCCCAATGTAGTATTAGCAAACTCACTATAAGAAATTATATTCGGATAAGATACAATTGAATAGACAACAATAACCATTCCTAGAGGAAAAGTCAGAGGGCGATGATCCTTTAATTTTAATATTTGCCCAAGACATAAAGTTGCTGCATAAAAGATAATAGTTACCTTGTAATATAACGTTACTAACCAAATGATCATTATCACTGCTTCAATTCGTTGTATAAAATTCCCTACATTGATTTTTTTTGCTAGAGAATAGCTTGGGTAAATTTGCCTTGCTGAATGATCGGCTCCAAGAACTAATATAGATACTATTAATATTAAAAATAAAATAATGAACCCACTCAGTGTTCCAAAGTAAAAGGATTTTTCAGCTTTTTTTATTTGGTTAACATAAGGGAATATCATTAAGAATGTTACTAGTTGCGTGTAAGGAGAATCGATCGATAAGTAAACAGTGTATAATAATTTATTTTCTAATAAAGGCTGTAAATGATTAAACTTCATCTGAGGAACAAGAGAAACAATGAAAACAAAAAAAAGCAATGTAATCCAAGGAAGAAAAATTTCAGATCCCCGTGCTAAAGTTTCAAGTCCAAGACGGACACCCATGATAACAACAATGAAAAAGATAATATGGATTGTTACAATCGGAGTTTCATTCAAAATGTGGGTTGTTAGAAAATTCCCCATCTGTCTAAGAAAATGAACACAGATAATGAAAAAATAAATAAAATACAGTAAAGAAACGATTTTCCCAAGCCATTTCCCTAAGATAACTTCGCTATATTCCGCTATGGTCATATTAGGAAAAATACTGCCAAGGGTATTATTTAATAATACAAACAATAGTCCAATTCCTGCCCCAAGTAGATATGCAATCCATGCATCTTGTTTTGCATAGAAAGTCAAAGTTGGGACAAATAAGATGCTCCCACCTACCGTAAAGAAAGTTACCAGTATTGAAAATTGACGAGGTGATATTTTACCTTTTTCCAACATTTTTTATTCCTTCCGTATTTAACATTAATAATCCAGTCAATATTAGGCTTTTAATTAATTCTTATCTTTTAATATTTTCCTAAATAGAATTGTTTAATACTATATTACACAATATACCCTATAGCTAAATAAGCAGTATTCCATAAAATGGATCAAATTAAAAGGACACGTCCTATGGAAACGCGCCCTTTCGTATTATAGGGGTACCGCCACATGCCCATCAAGCTAGGGTAAATCATTACCCCAAAAACAAAAAAAACGCTATTCTTTCTGTAATATGTAGTGGAGAGACCCAGTTTTATCAATTTGTATCGATATTGATCCGATAGTGAACCTATGCAATATGAGCTCAAGTCGATTATAAACAGAGATTTTAAGCTCTTTTATTTGGCATCCGGGAACATTCTTTGTACCATATCACCAAACTCATCAAATAGTCCGCCAATCGGCTTTCCATTTTGAATATCGTTGGCATATTCATTCATACTTTTAACAAAGTCAGGATTCGCAGAGACATAAACGTTGTCTACACCTTCATCATGTTTTTTTACATGATCAACAATTCTCTTTTCTAAGTCATTTGTCAGGTTCTTGTCATTTGTCAGATTCACGGCGACATATGCGTTATTATCTGTAATAATGACAGAGGCACCGTCTACATCCTCCATGTCCTCTAGCCGATTTGCTACTTCATCAGCCACGCGCATTTTATTATCATCGTCACCATTGCTTAATTGCCTGGTATTGTAATTGTTGTCCCCGTTTCTGTCATTTACATTCAAGGTATTGTCCATGGCATTATTTTTATCGCTTCGAGTATTCATTCCTACATTTTTTCCATTATCATTATTATCACTTACCCCGCAGCCGGTTAGGAATAGAGCAATCAAGGCGCTTGTTAAAAATGTGTATTTCATGTTAGTCACTCCTTTAAAGTATATACCCTAGTACTATCTGCTGAATTTCCGGGAATATTCATAAAAAAAGAACTTTATAATCGCTATGGATACTGCCCTAGTTTTCACGGGGAATAAACGAAATTAATTTTATTTCAATAATTGCTGTTTCTGATCTTACAGGGGTCCTACCACATGCCCATCAAGCTAAGGCAAACATCGAAAAAAAACGCTGTATTTTAATCACTATAATAACTATTTGTAATCAATATGTGGGGTTTAGCTCGTGTTGGCTACTAACAAAAAAGTACCTTGTTATTCTAAAAATAATTCTTTTATTTGCATCTTTTATTCGCCTTTCTATGTCGGATAATTTTTAATACGGAGGGAAATATACAGTAACGGCAGAATAAATAAGCTTCATAAAAGCAATATATTAAGAAATGCTTGAAGACTTATACGATTATGCTTTTAAAAATTAAAAGGAGGAGGAAAAATGTCCTTTTTATGGTCATTAATTATTGGAGTTCTTGTCTTGTTCTAGTTCGTCAGAAGTATCCCAATAAAGGAAAAACACCTTTTTCCATATAAGGTGCGATCTTTAAGTATGAAATAAGGACGCAATAAACGGACACCTACAGCATTTTCGATAATGAGTTCTTTTTTATCTTCCCGAGATGCCAATATTACCATCTTTTTGTTTTTTATTTATTTATTGATTTATTGATTTATAGATTATAAAAGTTATATACAGGCAAATAGATCAAATTTTAATTGAATAAATTCATACTTCTCTAGTAAAGCTCTCATCTCTAATTTCGCCATATTTGACCCTTGTCGAATACCAATCGAACGATTGGCTGCTTCTTTAAGTGCTCGTATCTTCTTCAAGCCTATACTGCGTTTTACCACTTGTCTTAGGTAAAGTAAGAGCTCTTCATCCGTATACTCTACAAGTTCATGTGGCAAGGATTCTAACTTTAGAAATTGAATAGCTGCTTTGCCTTCCCAACTTTTGAACACAGTGAGGTGTCTGCTACAAGTGAAATAGATGTTCATCAAGAACTACCGAGATAATATATTAGGTTATTTTACGACCTTCTTATCAACTACCTATAGCTACAAAGGGATTTATTTACATTTTTTCCAACCTGTAAATAAGGTTCCGTACAAAAGGGTTTGCAAACTAACTATCCAAATTCGTTTCTCGCTATGTATTATTTACTTTTTTTCTTTAAGTAACGAGGAAAGCCGTCCTATAATGTATCGTAAAAACACTAAAAAACACTGAATTTTGGAATTTCTCTGTCAGCCCACCATAGGGACATAAAGGGGATATATTAGGACTCCAAAGTCTTTAAACTCTTTCAAAATTAGTTTACGAAAACCGAATCGTTAAAGGAATAATACTCATAATAAAAATAGATAAAATAATAAAGGATGATTTCCTATGATTTATATTTATAATGATTATGGTGGTACACATACCACGGCTTTGGCTGCCGCATATCATTTAAAACAATTACCTCAATCAGAAAGAACACTGACTTCGGAAGAAATATTAAATGTAAAATATTTCAACCAACTAACGAAAGAGGATTTTGGAAAACTTATTTTTCACGGGAACGATGAAGATGGCAACTCTGTGTATACAATTGGACGGAAAAGAGACAAGCTTGTTGTTCCAGCATTAAAAGAATTGACTTTACTACTACAAAATAAATTTCATATTAATGAAAAAATAGTTTTCTCAAATACATCACCAACTGTTCCAATTGTTATGTCATTTGGGGGATTTTTCTCTAGAGGATTGAAAATTGATTTTATAGGTGTACCGTTATTAGTAAAAGGTGCCAAACAATGCTGTGATAATGTTTTTCGGTTAGTTGAAAACACGAAACACGTTGGTAAAACTCCTTTCAATGAAAACGTGATTATTTTAGAAAATGAAATGTTTAAGTAATACTACAATATAGTAAAAAAAGATTTCCATACATAGCAAATCTTTTTAAAACTTATAGTGGAAAGGTTTCCACACCTCGTTCTAGACGAAATTATTTTTTTCGTGGCCCACACCCCTTCTAATGAAGGGTCAAATGCATATCAATGTTCAACTGAACATCATCCATTAACTGAACTAAGTAACATCCTTTTTAATTTCAAATTTACCTCCTAATAATTCCTTTTTTTATTCAAGAATATGGCCTTTATGTGGAATAACTTCTGAATCCGCTTACTCCGTTAAACTGCACTTTAGTCATAATGAACGAAACGGCTCCCATCGCTTAACGTAGGTTGCACTTGGTCATAATGTTACTACCAAAATAAAAAACCGAGTGTAGAGCTACACACGAAAAGGAGCCGTTATTATGAAGGATGTTCAAAAATTTGTTGGTTTAGACGTATCTAAAGATACTATTGCTGTTGCGATTGCTGACCCTGGCCGTGGTGAACCTAGATTTCATGGAACTATTCAAAATAAACCAGAAGATATTCGCAAACTAATGAAAAAGTTAGGAAATCATGAAAATCTACTTGTTTGTTATGAAGCAGGACCTACTGGGTATGGAATTTATCGATTACTTCTATCTATGGACATTGAATGTATGGTTGTTGCACCCTCTCTTATCCCAAAGCGTTCGGGCGATCGCGTCAAAACAGATAAAAGGGATTCTACTAGATTAGCTCAGCTACTTCGTGCTGGAGAGCTTACTTCTGTATGGGTTCCAGATGAAGATCATGAAGCATTGAGAGATTTAATCCGTGCTCGTCATGATGCTCGAGAGGATTTACAAAGTTCTCGCCAGAGACTTGTTCACCTCTTACTTCGCCATGAAATACGTCCTCCGCAAGGAGTTCGAAATTGGTCCGTAAAACATCGTGAATGGTTAAAACGATTAACATTTGAAAGAGCTTCTCAGCGTATTGTTTTTCAAGAATATCTCCATGCCATTTATGAAGTTGAGGAGCGTATGAAACGACTAGAAGCTCAAATACATGAAGAAGCCATTCAAAGTGAACATGCTCCCGTCATTCAAGCGCTCCAAACATTAAGAGGAGTCGCAGAAGTAACTGCTGTTACATTAGTAGCTGAAATTGGACAATTCTCTCGCTTTTCAAATCCAAGACAACTGATGTCATATGCTGGTCTCGTCCCTAAAGAATACTCGAGTGGATCTAGTCGTTGGCAAGGTTCAATTACTAAAACCGGAAACTCCCAAATTCGTCGTTCAATAGTAGAAGTTTGTTGGTCTTATCGCCATCGGCCATCTCTTAAAGGAGAATTGCTTAAACGTCAAGAAGGTCAAGATCCAGAGGCAAAACGTATTGCTTGGAAGGCTCAACACCGTCTTCATATGAAATATCATCGCATCTCTGCTAAAGGAAAAGGCGGAAAAGTAGCTGTTGTTGCTGTTGCCAGAGAATTACTTGGATTTATTTGGGCTATCGGTTGTGCCATTGAGGATAAGCAAGTAATTGATTTGAATGTTGCTTAAGTAGATTAAAAATTAAACTATGTTATAAATTTTTTATCGAATAATATCTTTGTGATTGAAAATTGAAGATTTGGCTCGAAGGCAAACTCCCGGGAAGGAGAACCCTCATGTTCCATTATGCACTAGGTTCTAAGAACCGAACGTGCGCCTTTAGTCAGAGGCAGCTCCGTGACGGATGTAGTGAAATGTGGTACCCAACCCACGCATATCAGTTTGTATACCACCGTCAACGTTTTTGCCTTCGTGCCAAGTTTTTAAGGTTTTCCTTATTCAACTTTTAGGATTGTACCCATTTCGGATTTAGCTTATCAAGGGAAAGTGCGCCCTTGACAAGCTAAATCCGAAAGGATATTTGGTTTGTAAGTTGAACAAGGAATAACTCTATTCATTGCTGAATCAAACACCATTTAAAAACATTTGTGTGTGGTGGGTTGACAGTTTCGTTCATATCAATGGAATAACATACATTTCGAGATGAACCACCTAATTGCTTTTCTACTCCAGAATATGGCCCGATCGTTGAATTGCATGACTGGCGTTTTTTAAACAACTTTATTATTTTTTAAACGTAGTGTAGTGCTTAAAGAAACTAGCGATCATTATTGTAAGTAGAAAAATCCCTGTTTTGGTTCGATAAACAGGGATTTTTGGCTTTTAAAAAAAGACTTAGAAAAATGCATATAAAATATGTACTCTTTTCAAAAAACGTCCACGTTTGTTGAAAAACCAAAGTTAACTATTTTGGATTCAATCGGTAGGTTAATCACCAAATGCAAATATTAGTTCTGTCTCGCAAACTAATTCTCCATCAACAGTGGCGATACCTTTTCCTTTCCCGATAGGACCTTTTAAACGAGTGATTTCAACTTCAAGACGGAGTTGATCTCCTGGTCTTACTAGCTGTTTAAAACGACATTTATCTATTCCTGCTAAAAGCCCCAATCGCCCTTGATTTCCTTCTTTCGTAAGCATTACAACTGCACTTACTTGAGCTAAAGCTTCTACAATTAACACACCTGGCATAACTGGATAATCAGGAAAATGCCCATTTAAAAAAGCTTCATTAGCTGTCACATTTTTAGTACCAACTGCTCTTTTTCCCTCATCTAATTCTAGAATTCTATCCACTAAAAGAAATGGATAGCGATGTTTAATAATATCTTTAATTTTTTGAGTATCAAACAACATTAAAGCCCCCATTACCAATATTATATTTTATTAAAATATATCTACCTCATTTTAACACCTGGTATTATTAGTTGGTACTAAAACTTATCATCTTCTTTTACTAAAGTGCTTCGTTAGCATTCCTGTAGATCGTTAAATATCAGGTTTGAAAAAAGTAGAGCCCCTCAGTAAGATACGAGTATATAGTCCAATCTGACTCAAAGTCTTAAGGAGGAAGCCCTACTATGAATTTTAAAATGCAAAACAAACTAAAAGCAATATGATTCCTCCAACCAGATACGCAATAATTACTGCCGGGCCTGCCATATCGATGGCTGTGCTGCTTCCTTTAAATAACCCTGCACCTATAGCTCCTCCCAGCGCCATCATCATAATATGGAGTGATGTCATGGTTCGTATTAAACTTCCTTGTTTGTTACTCATACATTTAGCCTCCTAATCTTTGGTGCAAGTATACAAAAAAGCCCATCGTCCCCTAAAAGAGACGATGGGCTTAGGCCAACCGCGGTACTAAAAACATACAAATACAACAACACATATGATGATATATATGTTGTTGTATACAATAAAGTTAAAAACAACATATTTAACATTGTTAGCTTATCTTAGGGGTAGTGACAGGGTTCGTGTCATAGACCGCAAAGTAGCATACATGGGGGAAACAGGAGTAAAGAATGCTCCTTTTTTGTTTCACCCTGTCACACCTGTCACTACCCCTATATGCAAAACAAATCAAAAATAAAAGCAACATAAATAAGTAAATTAGAAGCTAAATGGAAACTTTCCATATAGCTTCTTTTCACTCTTAGTAAATGACTAATTCAATTGCTACTCAGTTTTAGACTATTGTATATATGGATAGGTTATATGCTTATATCCTTTTTATGCGGCCGTTAAATACTTCTTTCCAACAGCCTTTTGACAAGGTTTTATCTTTTCCCTGTTGAAATTTGGTTTTACCCCGTTTTGTTACAGTGGCCATCTACATAGAGAAGATGGACTACTTATATTTTTATCTTATGGAAATCAAAAAGGAAGGAGCTCTTTTGTATGTTTCTCTCTTTTTTGGTTTTAGAGTGGTGGCTTATGGATTGTTCCTTCCTGAAACAATTCTTTTAGCATGTGACGGGCATAACCTTTGGCCTGTCCAAATGTTACTTTTGCAGGTAATGGTGCTTCACTTGCATCCACAATAACATCAACAATACATGGTTTATTTGCAGATATCGCTTTTTTCAATACAGGTAGTAATTCCTCTGGGTGTTCTACATGATATCCTATTCCTCCGCAAATATCAGCATATCGGGCAAAATCTGGGTTATGTAAATCGGTACCAAATTCAGCATTGCCCATAACTTCCTGTTCGAATTTAATCATTGCAATTTTATGATTATTAAGAACAATTACTACTAGTGGAAGATCATATTTTACAGCGGTGACAAAGTCATTCATCATCATTTGGAAACCGCCATCCCCACAAATTGCAAATACCTGTTTATCCGGATAAGCGATCTTTCCAGCAATTGCTCCAGGTAAGCCGCACCCTAATGTTGCTAGCCAGCTTGAGATGACAAACCTTTGATTTAACATGTTGAAATGGCGAGCCATCCATACAGTAACATTCCCTACATCGACTGAAAGAATGGCATCATCATCCGCAACTTTCTGCAGGGCACGAATGACACGCTGAGGTTTAATTGGTATAGAATCGTCTTGTTCCTGCTCATGTAATTTTTGCCGCCACTCATTTAAATTTGCCTGACATTCATTAAGAAATGAACCATCATTATGATTTTCAACCAAGGTAATGAGATTATGTAAAGTTTGATAAGAATCACCTGCAAGTCCAACATCAACGGCATAACGTTTTCCGATCTGAGATGGGTCATTGTCTAACTGTATGGTTTTTGCATTTTTAGGTAGATATCCTGTAAATGGGAAAGATGTGCCAATCATAATTAACGTATCAGCTTCTTCCATTGCCAAAGTTGCTGGTTTGGTACCAATTAACCCAAGTCCTCCTAAACAAAAAGGATGTTCATCTGGAATAACACCTTTACCGGGTAGACTAAGAACAATTGGCGCTTTCATTTTTTCAGCAAATGTAAGGAGAGATTGACTTGCACCTCTAGCTCCTTTTCCTGCTAAAATAACAGGTCGTTTTGCTTCATTTAAGATTTCAATTGCTTTCTTTACATCTTTTTCTTGAGGAAGTATATTTGGCTGAACATAAAAAGAACTTGTTTGTCGAGCATGTCTCTCAACTTCAAACTTTGGTATATCATCAGGAATGATAAGAACGGAGACGCCTTTTTTATCATAAGCTGTTCTTATTGCCTGATTTAATACAGCTGGGAGTTGTTCAGCTGACATAACCATTTGACTGTATACGGCAACATCCTTAAACAGGTTGGCCAAATCGATTTCCTGAAAGAAATCTGTTCCCATTAAATCTGTTTCTACTTGTCCTACAATGGCTAAAACTGGAGCTTTATCTAGTTTTGCATCATAAAGTCCATTTAATAAATGGATTGCACCAGGTCCAGCAATCCCCATACACACACCCAGCTTACCTGTTAATTTTGCATAGGCTGCTGCTGCTAATGCGCCAGCTTCTTCGTGCCTAACCTGTATAAAATTTATTTGGTCTTTTACCTTTCTTATGGACTCAATTAAAGTATTTATCGAGTCCCCTGGCATTCCATATATATGATCTACTCCCCAATCTATCAAAAGATCCATCATATAGTCACCCGCAGATGCTCTAAACATAAATATACCTCCTAGCTGTTTTACTAGTTGGTATTGTTTCCAATATGTTATAAAATCATTTATTTATGAGGCATTAGGGTTATTGACTATAAATTATTCTAAAAATACCCAGAACGAATCTGCATACAATTTTATTAAGAGTCACTAGAAATAAGGCTAAACTCCGCTACGCAAAAAAAGTGGTCATTCAAGATGAACTAGATGCTGAGATAAGACTGAACTTTTATGACATTGTGGATGTCAAAATAAAATGATGGTGAAACAAGCAGCCTTAAGAATTGTAATCATTTTTCACAAATCGATGAATATTAGACGTTACTGAAAAATAGAAAAGACCGCTTTAAAAAAACATAAACATCAACAAAAAAGTGGATAGTCATTTGCGACTATCCAGCAAAAATTAATCAGCAAGAACTCCTTTTCTGATACCTTCAAAAAACCTTCATTCAAAGTTACCTAGCAATTTCTATCTTATTGATTTCTGTAACCGGCAGCTATATACTCGGCCTGGGTGCAGAAACTCTCTTCTTCCACCGTTTTATCATGAATCGGCTACACTAAGTTAGACAATTATTTTAAGGTCAAGTAGACTAACGTAAACAACGATAAAAGGAGATTCTACTGTGACTAAACGAGAGCGCAAAGCCCCCGTCAGCGAGGGCATAGACTGTCTTTTTTACACAAGATTACTAAATGTGCATTTTCACAAATTCATATATTTCCATGAAGTTTGGTGAAGAGATGTTTTCTACTTTTATCTTACTCACCTTGTATCCCCCACCCAAATTCCTTATCTAAAAAACATAGTATACTACCTTTTCGCTAGAATGGTAATAGAAAAAGGGATAGAAGAGGTTATGCATCCAAAATCTAATAAATATGATTATTGATATGCTCCTATTTACACATTCATAGTAGTATAATTACATTTACATGGTCTTGTTTGTTTATTTATTAACAACACCTCAAAGATACATTTATTAAGACGTTTTAGACAATATATACGAGTGCCTAAAACGTTTTCCTTTATTGGAATTTCAGTTTATTTGAATCTAGTATTATATAAAAAAAAGATGTAAAGTTAGAAAGGTTTAACAATGAAGGTGGGATTTAAGGAATATTTTTCGAATAAATAGTTCTCTTTAAAAGATAATATTCATATATTGAATTATTTATCCAATTATTTTCGTATCAGAATCCCTAATTTTTTTATAACAGAATATGAAGGAGGCATAAAGAGTGACTATTATGAGAGGCAGGCACTATTTATTCATCATGTACGGTATGTTTCTAGGTTCTATAGTTGGTGCTACGGCCTGGTTATTTTTATCTTTAGTAAATGTTGGGATTTGGTTTATTTGGGACTATGTACCTGAAGAATTAGCATCACCAACTTATTACACAATTTGTGTAACAACGATTGGTGGTATTCTTATCGGACTGGCACAGAAGTACTTAGGTACATACCCGCGTTTAATGCCAGAGGTAATGTCTGAATTTAAGGAGACAGGTAGAATTGAGTACCGTTTTGTGCATCAATCTACGTTAACGGCTATGATCGCTTTAATATTTGGCGCAAGCCTAGGACCGGAAGCAGCACTCGTTGGGATTATAGGTGGACTTTGTACGTGGATCGGGGATCGCTTTACATTTACTTTAAAAGGAGTACGAGAACTAACAGAAGCCGGGATAGGTGCTACTTTAAGCGTTATTTTTAATGCTCCGCTATTTGGTTACTTAGCCCCAAATGAAAATGAAAAAGACCGAATTGCTGAAATTTCTAAAAGAAATAAGACTAATTTATATCTTGCTACTACTTTTGCTGGTTTTCTTGTTTTTATATGGCTTAGTAAGTTAGATAATCGTGGATCCTTTATTGTTAATTTCGAGAAAGGGACTTTTGCACTCAATGAGTGGATTGCCTTTCTTCCCCTTGTTTGTATAGGAGCTGGTTTAGGTTATTTTTATTTCAAAATAGAATATATATTGGAAAAAGTGGTGCATCCTTTTAAAGAATATAAACTGACATTAGGGATTATAGGTGGTATTCTTTTAGGGATTGTAGGAACTTTATTCCCATATACAATGTTTTCAGGAGCTCACGAAATAGAAGAATTAGTGCATGAGTGGACAGAAATATCATTTTGGCTGCTGCTTATTGTGGGCATTTTAAAATTATGTACAACGGCATTTTGTTTAACTACAGGCTGGCGTGGTGGACATCTTTTTCCGATTATATTTGCTGGTATAAGTATCGGATATGCCATCGCTACTGTCGTACCGTTGGATGCAACTGCTTCTGTAGCGCTTGTGACGACCGCTATTTTAAGCTACGCATTACAGAAACCAATCGCCGCTATAGTATTATTACTGATGTTCTTCCCAATTAATTTATTATTACCAATGCTTGGCGCAGCGTTCATTGGTAGTGCGTTTCCACTCCCTAATCATATGCGAATAAATAACGATTCTGTCGCAAATGCAGAATAGCTGGATAAAAAGCAGTTGCTATTAATTTAACAACACAGTAAAGAAACTGTTAAATCGGTATTTTGAGTACTTCATTCAGCCGTTTTGAGGTCGTGAAGTTGTCATGTGAGCTGTTTGAGTACCTCATTCAGGTGCCCAATGAGTAAGCAGTCTTTGAGCCATATTCATTTTGCTCCAATAAATCACAAATCATATTACTTATATCTGTATCGTCTTCAACAATCAATATTGAAATTTTGTTAATTTCTTCAGGGTAATGAACTATTTTCCCCATAAGAAAAACACCTCCAAAATCGTTTAGTTTACTAATACGTTTCAGGGGGTGCTTTTTCCTTGTCTCACTTAACTGGGTCTCTCCATACTGGATAAGCGCCCTTTAATGGAATAACTAAAAGTTGGCTTCAGCCCTAAAATGACTAAATTCTTCTTTCACTAACGCACTAGTTGAAGAAAGTTTAAAGAATTTAAAGTATTACTCCTGAAACATCCCCTTTCAATACTTCTTTTTCATTCTGATTTTTACATAAAAAGGATGCAATAAAAGCTGTTCTATTATTTTCTTGCATTTCGTATTTTTCAATTTTAACTTCACATATTATTGTATCTCCCGTAAACACAGGTCTTAAAAACTCAAAATTCGTACTACGAGCCAGTACGTTATTATCTCCAGCTACTTTTGTTGGCAGAGTTGCCGTTAATAACCCTTGAATTACAAGTCTTCCCTGTTCATCTGGGGTTATATGATGAATCCCTTCATCACCTGAAATCTCAGTAAATAATTCAACATCCCTTACTGTAAAAGTCCGTTCAAACGTAATTATATCTCCTACTTTTAATGGCATATAAATCTCCCCCTGAATGTTTTATACTGTATGGTTAATAACAATGTGAATATTACAACAATAAAAACCATATTAATCTACCCTGCCCTGTTAGTAAAAAAGAGACTGAACTAATTGAACAATCATCCCCGTTACATCAATATTATTCATCTAATATAGATGCATAATAGTTCATACCATCTGTAAACATCTTCAATTGTCACACCCTTTAGTTCCATAAGAAATTTCTAAACTAGGTGTTGATTGTTACCTATGCCCAGTTTCCTTTACGGAAAATTGCTTCTCTTGTTCCGTCAGAAGTTATACCGTCGATGTCCATATCAGCAGAACCAATCATAAAATCAACATGTGTTGTACTCTCATTGAACCCATTCTTCACAAGCTCCTCTGAGGTCATTGTTTTACCACCTTCAAGACAAATTGAATATGGGCTGCCAATAGCAAGGTGGTTCGAAGCATTTTCATCAAATAGCGTTTTAAAGAACAAAACATTTGACTGAGAAATAGGTGAGTTAAAGGGAACAAGGGCCACTTCACCGAGATAAGAAGATCCTTCATCAGTTGCAATGAGGTTTTTCAAAATCTCCTCCCCCTTTTTAGCCTCAACACTAATAATCCTTCCATTTTCAAAGGTAAGAGTGAAATCGTCAATAATATTACCACCATAACTAAGAGGCTTAGTGCTGGTGACATATCCATTTACACCCGTCTTAAGAGGAGCAGTATAAACTTCCTCAACCGGGATATTTGAGATAAACTCAATTCCTTCTGGGTTTATGTTCCTTGCTCCAATCCAGACATGCCCTTTTGGAAGCTCCACGGTTAGTTCAGTACCGGGTGCTTCATAAACCAACATTTTATATCGTTTTTTATTTAGATAAGTAGTTTTTTCTTGTAGGTTTTCAACATGTTCTTTCCATGCTTTAACAGGATCCTCTAAATTTGAGCGAGTTGCTCTAAAAATTGCATCCCATAATAAATCAACCTGTTTTTCTTTCGGAGCATCAGGGAACACTTTCGCAGCCCAATCAGCAGATGGACTGGCTATCATCGTCCAGCTAATCTTATCTTTCTGTACATATCGACTATATGGATACATTGCTTTTCCCTTAGCCTTATTAAAATTTGAAACTCTTTCTACTGGAATACCCTTTAAAAAATCGGGGCTTGAAGAGTCGATATGCATAAAAGCTGCTCCTTTTTCAGCTAGTTCTTCTTTCTCTCTAGCATACCAGTATGATAAGGTTTTAAATACCTCTTCATTTGCCATCTCAAAACGCATTCTATCAACAATATCGTCTCTCCAGTCCACTACAACGTCTCCTGCTCCAGCCTCATAGGCTTTATTAACAATTAACCGAACCAATTCAATTGAGTTGAGTGTAGTTTTAATAACCAGCGTCTGCCCTTTTTGGATGTTAACTCCAACCTTAACTGCCAATTCAGCGTACCTATCTAAATTTATATAGAAATCTTTCATTTGAACACCCCTTATGTAACCTATTGATTATTTCACTTAAATACCATTTAATTGTTTCTCTATTGTTTGAATTTCGACAAAAGTGGCATACATCCTTCTTGAAATAACCTTCACCCGTTAGCGTAATAACTTTGATCAAACTTTAATTTAATCCAACAGGTGCCTCATGCTTCTTACTTAACAAAAATGCGAAGCTTGGCTCGATACAAAGTCCGCGCATGGAAAAATGTTATTCACTTTAATTTGCAGGAATTGCACAGTTTGAACGAGATCTAATTGCTGAGAGAACAAGAGAGGGTATTGTAGCAGCCAAAAGACGAGGAAAAACATTAGGAAGACCTAAAGTGGATCAAGAGAAGGTTGATTATGCTCTATATCTAATTAATCAAGGAGCCACGATCTCTGAAGCGACTGAAAAAGCCGGAATTTCCCGAATGACCTTATATCGAAAAGTGAACCAAAGCAGCTAACGAAGAACCTCGTTGAATTCAGCGAGGTTTAGATGTATACATTTTTTGTAGGCTACTTTGCGGTATATCGTAGCTTAGCTCCCTTTGCCCCTATTTGAAAATTATTCATCTCAAAATCAAAGGATTTACTCTATACTTTATTACATTAAATAAGGCGCTATCCATTGTTTTGGATAATCGCCCGATTCTTGAATAAACACATCAATTCCCTATCGGTTCCAGACCTAGCTGTTGGATTATCCTTTCACTTGTTTATGGAATAACAACTTACTAGCCTTTCGTTCAAATACAACTCTAATTATTCTTTATTGAGCAGTTATGATTACTACAGTGTAATGCCTTAATTTCTTTTCATTATGTTCAATGTTTCCATAACATCATTGTATTGAAATATGCTTATTCGGTTTTGCCCAAACTAAATGAACCGCACCAGTCAGATAATGTTCCATCCTCTCAATGTGAATGTTAGAGTGTTCAACGATGTGAAGCATATCACGATTTAAATAGCAGCCTGCGACCTTTCTATTAAGTGGATTAAGCATCGTTTGAAAGTATCCAATCATAGAGTTTGAGCTTTTTCCATGTTCTAATAAAAGAATTTGTCCGTCAGGTTTACACCACTTATTAAATGAATTTAATATTTTCATAGGATCTTCATATCCACACAGCGATAATGTAGAGATAACCGTATCAAATGAATTATCCTCAAACGAAAGGGATTCAACATCAGAAAGGATAAATTGGGCTTCTATACCTTCTTCAATCGCAGCTTCTTTTGCTTTCTTTAACATTCCCTCACTGAAGTCAATTGCTGTCACTTCTACTCCTTGAGGATAAAAATGAAAGTTTGCTCCCGCACCAACAGCTACCTCCAGCACTTTCCCTCTTGCAGATGAGAGTAATTTTTCTCGCCATTTTCTTTCTGACCGTTTTCTTCTTCTCTTTTCATATATTTTTGCTTGTTTATCAAAAGTTCTAATGATCTTATCTTTGTTCATTAGCTACACACCTTTTATCCCTATTTTTATTATGGTTGTTTTTTTATAAAATCATTCGAGTTTTCTCAAGCCTCTTTGTCTTGCCTACATTTAAAATAGCATGACCTTTCAAACTATTTTAAGACAAAAGTATTGACTTATATTATCTGGTATAATGGAATAATATCAAGATAATCATTCAGAAATCCGATAAATCCTGTTCTGATTTGTAGGATATGTATATAAAAGCGACATAAACAATATAATACGATTAATTTTTTACTCCATTATATGGCCGATTGCTTAATACCAATTATTTCAAAATTAGGTGATTAACTCAACCTTTTATTCTATTAAAAAGGATATAAGCGCCCGATTGCTGAAGATCATTACCATTAATGTTAAAATTACTTATTCTTTCTAAAAGGAATGCTACCTAATAGTTAAACAAAAAAAGAACTGTATACCTGTTTTATTAGTTACCCTCAATTAATTTGCTTCCATGCCTATCTGAGTTCACTCCTCTTTTGATGGACCATAAAGACCTGGAACAACTAAACCTGCCTGACGCATAAGAATTGTCATTTGTCCTCTATGATGAATTTAATGTAGGACTTTTTGCGAATTTTTTTGCTAATGCTACTAATAGCCCCCAGCCGGTTCCATGTAGTGCTATTAAGTTAGAAATATCTTTAACTTGTTGGTTTGATAATTTATATTCTTTAACACTTCCAATACTAGGCGCATTTGTTGAATAATTAAATCCCAATTTCTCATTTATATCACTGAGAGATTGGGATTTTTAATGCTGGAATATCCTTAACGTTGTAAATCCGCGTTTTGCTGGCGGTACCCTGGCGGTACCCCAGATACAAGATACCAACTACCGAAGCATCCAGACGTCAAGTTTTATCGACGTTTTATAGCGAGCTGATACCGGGGGCATCCATACGAGGCTGGCCTCTTACTTTTAAGACATACTTGCCAGATGCTCCTCAAGACGATCCATGGTCTGTTCGGCACCTGGGACGGCATATGTTTTCACCTTATCGAATACAGCGGCATTTTCTTCAAAAACTGTGCTATAAGTGAGTTTGGTCATACCATCCAGATCCTCAAAGATTGCTGTCGCCAGAAAATGGGGAAACACAGCATGTTTGATGACGATTCGCTCGGGTTTAACGACCGCGACAAAGACGTTGGTATTGGGATAATCAACGCCATCAGGACCGTGCATGATAAACTGCCATGTACCGCCCGGTTTCATATCAAACTTCTGAAAAGTCGTCGTAAAACCTCGAGGTCCCCACCACTTCGACAGGTGCTCCTCTTTCGTCCAGGCATCAAACACAAGATCGCGTGGAGCATCAAATACGCGGGTGATCACAATCTCGCGTTCACCTACTTGCGTTGCGATTTTGTTTGTTGCGTTGTTTTGGTTCATGTCCACCCCTCTTAAATGAATTTGACTTTGACTTGCATAGCATTCGTCATTGATTTTTCTCCACTGTTGACTCTTTCTGTAGATACTCGCCAAGTTTGTCTAGCAAAAATTTCGTTCCGTGTAAACGATCGGCTGGTGAATCATGACCGTCGAGAAAAGCACCCTGCTCTGTGAAAATCAACTGGGTCCCGTCTTCTGCAGGCTTGAATTCTACCGTTGTTACGGATACGGATACCCGTGTTTCATCCATATCCATCGTGTAGGAATAGACGATACGCTGGTCAGGAACGATTTCTAAATACCGTGCATCTTGGGTGAATACTGGTCCCCCTGGAGGTCCACCTATATTACGCTCACGTCCGTCGACTCGAAAATCAAATTCCTCAGCCTTTTGAAACCACTGGGCCTTTTCTTCAGAGTCCAACCAGGCTGTGAACACTCGTTCAGGTGAAACATTATAATTCTTTTCAATCGTAAAAGTATCGTGAGTTACAAAGCGTTTCTTCATTATTTTTTCCTCCTCTGGTCTGGTTGATTAGGATGCTTGATAAGGAAGTTCCCAAGCAGGTCGAAGTGGCGTTCCATACTTCTCCGCCGTTCAGTGAAATAGTTTTCATGATTCTTTTTCATCATTCTTAATAGTTGTGTAAAATCTTCAACCGTCACAGGTTCTTCCATTCGCATAAGGCTTGATACATTTTGTAATTCTTTTAAAAGCTTCTGCTGGTTTCTGATGTTTTCTTTAAGGCGATCTATCTGGAGTTTAACAACTTCGAATGGATCGTAATCGTCATCAGCCAGAATAGATTTAATCTCGTCGAGCGATAAACCCAGGTCTTTTAACGTAAGAATTTGCTGTAAACGTAGAATGTCATTTTCGACATACAACCTGTGTCCGAATTCAGAATATCCGGATGGCGAAACAAACAGATTTGATCATAATATCGTAACGTTCGAATCGTTAATCCAGTTAATTTTGCTAGATCTCCAACTTTCCAATATTTTGTGCGTCTAATGGTCATCCTCTCATTTCGCGCGATTATTTTTACCGGTAACTTTACGATACCCCATTACGCGACGTAAGGTTCAAGTGTTTTTTTATTTTTATATTAGAAATTCGAAATATCAGAAAATTATAGTCTAAATCCCATTTTTCACTTTTGATTGGAAGTCTTATTCAAGAAAATGGCCCTATTGTTGAATATGAAAAGGAGTTGCCGCATATCCCCCGTTCTTAAACTCAAGTCCTCGGTAGCTCAATTCGTTTGCAGCTACTTCGAAAAATCAGAATTTGTAAATTATTTAGACTGTATTTACATGCGTTTAACAAAGGCGGAGTATCATCAGGGAGAATACCAAATAAAAGCATAATAGGAAAAGGGAGAGATGATGGTTGATCAATTATTGGAAAAAGTTGGTGTTGGTTGTAGCGGTAGTGATAAGTATATCAGTGGTCATGTCCGGTGCCAATTATGGACAAGCTTATGCCGAGGATAACAAGCAAAGCGATTATTGGGTAGCGGTTACGGATCAAGAATCTGATCAAATTCTCGTTTTCGACACGAAAAAGAGTGATTGGAACGACAAAAACGCCTTGAAATGGTCTTGGGCTCCGACTATAGAAAACGGATTCGAAGAACTGACGTCAGCATGGGGAACACCAAGCGGTGTAAAGCTCCGTAAAGGGGAAAATGGCGGAAAATATATGCTTGTGACGGATTCAGCTGGATTGGTAGCGATGGTGAAATATCCTTCAGGAAAACGGGTATGGGGACACAATGTAGGAGGCAACCCGCATGCCGCGGAGCTGTTGCCGGATGGAAACATTGCTGCTGCATCAAGTCACGGGAACTTTGTTAGGGTCTATACTGCTTCACAAGGACCGGATTCTTCCAAGTATACCGAGTATTATCTTCAAGGTGCACATGGCGTATTATGGGATCCAGAACGGGAAGTACTGTGGGCGTTGGGTGACCTCTACTTGGTTTCACTCAAAGTGAAAGGCACACCTGAAGATCCACAACTGGAAGAGATTAGCAGGAGCAGTATTCCAACTTTCGGTGGGCATGACTTGTCTCCCGTATATGGAGACACCGATAAAATGTGGGTAACTTCGAACACGAAAGTCTATCAATACAGCAAGTCGACTAATGCTTGGTTAGAAGATTACGAGGGAGCCAGCGAGATTAGTCGCAAATCTGTCAAAAGCATAGGCAATCAGCCTTCAGGTCAGGTCGTATTGGCAGTGCCTAGGGCAGGCACGAAATATTCCTGGACTACAGATACCGTTGATTTTTACTTGCCATCAGACAAGCGTGTACTAAAGGGTGGTTCTTTTTATAAGGCGCGTATCTGGAATCCAAATTATCAGTAAGTTCAAGTCGAAGCTGTCAGTCGGTACCAAAATAATTACAAAGGGAGTCTGAAGCAGTTAAGAAGGAATTTGTGAAAAGTGACAATAAAGTTATCTAATTTTAGAACCTTAAACATGCATAACCCCGTTCTGATTTCAGGACGGGGTTAAAATTAATACTTCACTACACTTAAAAATATAACAATAAAGTCGTATAAATCTGATCTAGTTATTGCATAATAGAGCCCGATTGCTGAATAACAAGGAAATACATAAGCTGTTATTTGCTTAACTTGTGATACGCTTTACCGTAACGCATCTAAATGAGGTTTTTATTATGAAATATATTATTCAATTCCAGGGACTTTCCTTTTATAGGGAGGTTCATTTTTGTGCATTTATGCATTAGTTGAACAAGAGGAAGTCTGTCTAATTAAAGTTACCCATTTCATTAGGAGAAAATCTAATTTGTTAATTATGGTTTATTTATAGAGTAATAAACTTCAATTAACTGCCATTACTTTACAAAGAACAATTAATCAAAAAATAAACATAAAAAATGGAGTTAGTATAGTTTCATGGACACTTTTTAGTTAAGTCCTTACAATGATTTTTGAGAGGATGTGTCCGTCTTGGAACGTAAGAATACAGGTAAAAAATATAATAATGAATTCAAGAAGACTATAGTAGATCTTTATCACTCGGGTGATTCGGTCAGAGAATTAAGCGGCGAATATGGCGTATCAGAAGTTACCATTTATAAATGGGTTAAAGAATTTACTCCAATCGGTTTAGGGGAAGAGTCCATGACTCCAAAGGAATTAGCCGCCATACAGAAGGAAAACCTTCGGTTAAAGCAAGAAGTTGAAATCTTAAAAAAGGCTATGGCCATATTCGCGAAAAAGTAACCGAGACAGATCTTACCGAATTTATTGAGGAACACAAGAAACAATACCCCGTACAGAGGATGTGTGAAATACTAGAAATCCCAAGAAGCAGCCATTATCAGTCCCTTCAAATAGTCGTATCAAATCGCGAACAGGAAAACCAAGAACTCACGAAGGAAATTCATCTCATTTACCTGGAAAGCAAGGGACGATATGGGGCTCCAAAGATTCATGAAAGCTTATTAACCAAAGGGTTTTCCCTAAGTCTAAAGCGTGTTCAACGTTTAATGAGCAAGGCAAGAATTCGATCTATTACTAAGAAAAAATACCGTCCCTATACATCTATAGAAAAGGTTATTCAATTGGATAATTTGCTAAAACGAGACTTCACTACTCAGACCATTAATGAGAAATGGGTAGCAGATATTACGTATATCCACACGTTAAAAGACGGATGGTGTTATTTAGCTTCGGTATTGGACCTTCATTCTAAGAAAATAGTAGGGTATTCATTTTCTCGTTCAATGACGACAGAACTGGTCATAAAAGCTTTCAATAACGCACACATTTCACAAAAGCCCTCGGAGGGCTTAGTTCTTCATACAGATCTTGGCTCACAATATACAAGCAGTGAGTTTACTCAACATATCCAAAACCATCATATTAAGCAATCCTTTAGTCAGAAAGGTTGCCCGTACGATAATGCCTGTATTGAATCCTTTCATGCTTTATTAAAAAAGGAAGAAGTCAACCACGTACAATATCTAGACTATCAAACAGCTAAATTAGCAATGTTCCAATTCATTGAAGGTTGGTATAACCGAAAAAGAATTCACAGCAGCTTAGGCTATCAAACCCCACAAGCCATTGAAGATCGAATTAGGAATACAGCTTAAGATTTAACTTTTTAGTGTCCAAAATATTGACTCAAATCCAAAAAGACACTCTATGAATGTCATAATTTAATAAACTATATTATTTATAAGGCATTTTATATGTGGCCCGACTGGAAATTCTTCTAATAAGAATTTATAAACACACTTTGGGAATGCATCCTATATTAATAGAGGTACCGTAGCCAAGATGTCTTAACTTAACCTTAATATCGATATCCTTTTCACTAAGTTTTCTAATTTTGCCATAAAGAGTAATACATGAGATTAGTGGTATTCCAATTGGAAGCGAAGTGTCTTTATCATGTACTGTGCCATCAAAAATAAGTTCATGGTGACGATTATTTCATCGCCACCGTTGCATCAGCTTTTTCTATTTAGGACTGTTATTAAGTGTCTGAATGTTTCGATTTCTTTCTGCGCCATCGGACAGCTCCTCTGAAAATTCATGGTCTGCTTTTTTACCTAACAGGAGTTCAGATGACCGGATTGTGTTTGATGGCAAATTATTATTCGATGCCGCCTGTTTATTCCATTTTCCCACTAAAATCACCTCTTTTTTATTAGTATTGGAATTTCGCCATGATTTTATTAGAAAACTCCGATAAAAAAACGCTTGAACGAATCTAAGCGTTTTTCATACTTTTATCGCTTACTAGGCCTATACCCGGCTTTTTGTGCCTCTTCCTTACTACAAAACATCTCTTCCTCTTTTGCCACATTATAATACTGCTGCCCTGGCATATGATAAATTTTATTCTTCATAACCGAGCCAACCTTTTGATTTGGAGGGTGGAATGTATGAAAACAATGTATTATCGCTTTCCAAAATTCCCATTAAGCGCGTCTATTTTTACTCTCTTGCGTACTTCGACCGGGAGCTGGGTCCAACGGACACCCTCAATTGCTCCTGCTAATGCAAGCAGCGAATGGGTGCAGTCTCTATCTGGCGCTACAGCCCGTAACGACATGCTTCACGAAATCCTATTTTTTGAAGCTCTTCAAAAGTCTTGATTCCGGCCTGCCGTAAATCTGACCCTAATCGATGCCCGATATTCACTGCGTCTTGAATATCCATGTTCAATCACTCTCCTTCTTCCTATTTGAAGAACCAGAATATTTGGTGACCAAACGACTCCTGTTATTCTGTCTAACGCAACCCCAAAAAGATAACTGATTTATTCACTTGAACCACCGTCCAATATTTGCACGAAGCCATTAGTTCCATCCACTCGTATTTATTCACCATCTTTAATAATTTCCGTTGCTTTTTCGATTCCAACAACTGCTGGAATACCGTATTCACGTGCAACCACGGAGCCGTGAGTAATCATTCCACCGACTTCTGTTATGAGTCCAACCACTGAAGTAAATAATGGCGTCCAACCAGGATCAATAAAGACGCGTTCTTCAATAAACGCGCCCTTTAACAGAAGACTCGATTTCAAGATAATCTTAACAGACATTAATATCGATCTTCAGTCACTTCCCCCTTATATGTCCTAGTGACAGGGTTCTTAACATAGACCGTAAAGCACCATGATGTCAATGATTCTCCTAATTCGCATTCTCTTCTTTTATGATTTAAATGTAAAGAATTATAGTATTTCTATATACCCTTCTGTTCCATTCACCCTGATCCTTTGTCCATCCTTGATCATCTTCGTAGCATTTTCCACACCGACAACTGCTGGTAAGCCATATTCACGTGCGATAACTGCTCCATGGGTCATCAGTCCACCAACTTCGGTGACTAGACCTTTTATGGATACAAATAATGGTGTCCAGCCAGGGTCAGTAAAGGAGGTGACTAATATATCTCCATCTTCTAAATCAGTATCTTCCATGTTTAAGATGACACGTGCTCGTCCCTCTATAACTCCGGAAGAAACAGGCAGACCTAAAATAGCTTCGGCTGGGAGATTTTCTCGTTTGTACTCACCAGCAATAATTTCACCATCAGACGTGATAACACGTGGGGGAGTTAGTTTTTCATATAATTTGTATTCGTCTTTTCGTTTGCTGATGATCTGGTAATCCAGTTTGTTTGTACGTACGACTTCGTGAAGTTCTTCAAAAGTGAGATAGTATATATCTTCTTTTTCATGAATAACGCTGGCTTGTACGAGTTGTTCGGCTTCTTTCAGTAAAGCCTGCTTATAAACGAAGTAGCGATTAATCATGAAGTATTTTGGATATTCACGATAACCGATGAAATTCCGTATTAGGCTGATCATTCGTTTTGTCTCTTTGGCTTTTCGTTTACCATCCGGTAATTGCTTCAATCGATCTAATAACTCTTGTTCTTTTTTCCAAGCTTCCTGTCGCCCTTGCTCAAATTTCCGATTGCCAGAATTAGGCTCAAATTCTTTGATGTTATTGAGAATCATGTGGACAAGTGTAGTTGGTTTTTCACTCCAACGAGTTTTAGTAATATCGATTTCTCCAGCACATCGCATTCCGTATTTGTTGAGATAAGCATAGATAGCGTCTTGGGTTTCCTGTCCACCATCAAACTTAATCAGTTCATCCAAAAAGTTATCATCTTTTACATGTTGTAAATATTCAATTAATTCTGGATAAGGACGAATCACATCTGCGACATCCAATAGCGCCAGACCCATTTCCGAAGTAATATTGTTTGGTACAGATTGAGAAAGCTTATCTGCTACGTTTTTTTCACCTAACCATTTGTTCATTTTTTCATTGATCCATGATGAAGCATCCATAGCAGCCATAATCACACCAAAACCTTGTGGGTCAAATAAAATCTTCTTTAATTGCTGGATATCTTCTAGAATAAAATCAAATAAATCCGCTCCTGATTTCGTTTGGATGTTTTGTTTTAACTCTTCTATCGATGTTTGACTAGTCTTAATCAAATCAGAAACGATTGTCGGATCGTTTTCGATTTGTGCTTGAAAACCCGAAGACGATATACCTTTATTGCTTTTACTGGGACCCGGTACTTTTTTACCATCTGGTGACGATTTTATAAAATCTTCTCGCTCTACGATGGTCATGAGTGCGTCTTTTATGAGCGGATCGGATTTTCCCAAGGTATCTATTATCGTTTTTCTGCTGACAGGCGAAGCCAGATTATGCGTGATATCAACAAATAACCTTCCACCAGCTTTACGCATGGGTGCATTTGTTGTTAACAGGAAAAAAGACAATCCCAGTGGTTTCATGGGATCGGTCATCATTTGTTGATGACCGACAGATACGTAAACGTGATTTTCTTCATCATTCGCTTCAGGGATCGGGTATAAAGTAGTGATTGGCCGACTCTGGACAATATAAAATGTATCATCAACCAAACACCATTCGATATCTTGTGGGCAACCAAAATAAGCTTCGATCTGTCTTCCTATGCGTGCTAGTTGTAAAATTTGTTGTTCAGTAAGTGTTTGAGTCTTTTGCTGATCAGGATCGATCTGCTGTGTCTCTGTTCCGCCTTCTTTTAGTCCATAGATAGCCAATTTTTTGGTTGCTATCATCTTATCGACGATTTTATCTTCCCGCACTTTATAATTGTCCGCAGACACTAAGCCAGAGACAAGCGCCTCACCCAGTCCAAAGCTAGCATCGATCGACAGCACCTTTCGGTTTGAGGTAACTGGATCAGCTGTAAATAGTATTCCGGAAGCTTGTGGAAAAATCATCCTTTGAATGATAACGGATAGGTAAACTTGACTGTGATCAAATCCGTTTTGGATTCGGTAAATTACTGCGCGATCAGTAAATAGGGAAGCCCAACATTTACTGATGTGTCGCAATATTGCATCTTTTCCTTTGATGTTTAGATAGGTATCCTGTTGACCAGCAAAGGAGGCAAATGGAAGATCCTCGGCTGTAGCACTTGAACGAACAGCATATGCATGCTCGAAGCCAAAAGTTAAGAGACATCGATCGATATCTTCTTCGATCCCCTTCTCGATCTCGATCCCCTCAATCAGCTCACGAATCTTCCTGCTAATTTCACTAATTCTTTCTCGTTCATCCACTTTTTGAACTGCTAGTTGATCCAGTAATTGATGAAGCTCCTCATTTTTCCCAGTGACTCTTTTATATGCCTCAGTGGTAACACAAAATCCCTCTGGTACAAGTATTCCTTCAATCCTCGAACATTCGCCCAAATTTATCCCTTTGCCACCGACCACCATTTGTCTCGTTTTATCGATCTCCCGAAACTCTAGTACATATGGTTTCATTTCTTTCCCTCCCATTTATCGCTCAATACCAAGACGAATCATATGACAAAAATTGTTCATCTGATCAACCAATTACGCTGTTCACTCGTTCTTGCTTCTGGCGAAGTTCCTTGTTCATGTCAAACACTCCTTTAAAAAAATAAAAATAGGGGTTGACTGAAAAGGATTTTATGATGTATAATTAAAATAGGGATAATTTATAAAAAAATAAATAATCGGTGTAACTATATAAATATACCACAGTTTCTCATTTTTATCAATGTATTTACACGACCATAATTGTTGCAAATTCAAAGGAAGAAAAACCCCATTTTACAAGACAAATGACTCACAAAAAATGATATCCAAATATCCAATCATCTAGTGTAGCGTCAGGAAAATACGGATTTACAACGTTAAGAAATTCCAATATTAAAAAGCCCAATTTCTTAGTATTAATATTAAGAAATTGGGCTTTTTTCGTTACCTCTTTAAAGCGCCCGATTGTTGAATAGTTAAATTAAACATTTACTTCTTATTGGAATGAAAACTTTACCCCATTTGAATCCATTATTGAGGTGGATTCAGACGGTCTAGTTTTATTTTATCCTGAACTGTTTAGACGACGCTTTTAATACTTTGCATGAACAGATTATTTTTTTTGTCATAGTTTCAGTCAAATATGTAATAAGTAATTCATTACGATAAAAAAGGTACAGTTCCTTGTTTAAGAATTGCGCCCTTTAATTTGTCCTAACTAACGAAAAATCAGGGCATCAAACCCTGATTTTTTGTTATAATTCTGCTATTTGATATATTCTTTACTGGCTAATACATTGGCAATCACATCGGTCGGAATGGTAAATTCACAAACGCCCATATAGCCTGGCGCGACTTCGTATTTATTAAATACGATAACAAGTTTTCCTATATCGTTAATATAAAAGCTTTGGTCTTTGGCAATGGTTTTAAAGCCCATTTCATCATCCAACCAATAAAACTTGTCGGGGTCTCTTTCCATTTGACGCCTCATCTGTTCCTTTATATTTTCGTTTATCAGGTTCATATAGCTATCATCTTTAAATAAACTCGGCAAGGTTATCAAAAGTTCATGTTTCTTGTCGATCGTATCATAGGTATATTCTGAGTAAGAATTCACCGTGCTTACAACATATCTGCCCACAGCAAGAATTTGATCATTGTCGGTTTTGACATCATAACCGCTTTCTACACCCAAATGACCTCCGCCATTCTTCTTTACTTCCTCTATTTTCGCCATAAAATCATTGTACAGTTTTTTACTTGCTTCCAGGTATTTTTTGTTCAAGGTGGATTCTAATGTTTTATTTTCCATGTTCGTAATCGCAGGTACTTTTATTTCCGTTTTGGCTGTTCCCTCATCTACTTTAAATTCTGTAAAAGTCAACACCTTAACGAGCGAGCCAACAATAGGCACTTCTGATAAGGCATTTGCAAGGTTTGGACTCGCATTAACTCCTGTGATGAATATCAGCACCGCTGCTCCGACCCCAACAAGACGCTGCATCATGTTCACATTTCTTTTCTTTTTTTGCTTGAGGGCTTTTTTCACGATGAAATCCAATTCATCTGGGATAGGTGTATTCTTATATTCTTTTCTTAAAGCTTCCAATTTCTTGTCCATTATATTAATTCCTCCTCAGTAATGATGATGCGTAATAATTTTAATCCCCTGTAAAGCCGTGTTTTCACTGTATTAATATTTTCATCCATAATTTCCGAGATTTCCTCCAATTTTAAATCTTCAAAAAAGCGAAGAATAATAACGGTTTTGTACTGAGTGGGTAATTCATTCAAAGCATTGAAAAGATCAATGTCATTGTATGCATCTATTTTTCCATGACTTAAAAATTCAATCGTTTGATCATCCACAAAGGTGATTTTCTTTTGTTTTCTTAAAAAATCAATCGACGTACGAACGACAATTTTATAAAACCAACTTTTGATCGATCCAGATTTTTGAATCGTTTCAATAGAAATAAGTGCTTTTTTTATTGATTCCTGGACGATATCCAATGCATCCTCTTGATTTTTTACATAACTGAACGCCAAACGATAAAAATCCTCTTTGTGATCATTTATACAGGTGACGAATAGTTCATTCACATCTTTTTTCTTCATTAGTTCAAAGAGCCCCTTTTTGCAAAATACTTTATTTTTATAAGCTGTTCGAAGTTTAGACGAAGAAACGTCATTAAAAAGTTTCATTCGCATATTTCAGAATTCGGACCACCTTAAAAATAATTTAATTCTGGGTTTGACAATTAGACCACCCTATTCTATTTCTTTAAACAAACTATGTTGAATAATATAATAAAGTTTGCTTTCAAAAAAATAATGTATGTTATTATTATTTTTTTATCTATTTTTATGAAACTAAATGATTGGATGGTCACGTCTATTCATGGGAATGATTTTTGCTCCTCTCCCATAATTTTAAATACCATGACAACCATGAGGAGCAGTACAGATTATTGGAGGAATAAACTATGTCAGGCAATACACAAAATCACCGTTATATCCATGGATTGGATGGACTTAGAGCTTTAGCTGTACTATTTGTTATTGCTTACCATCTTAACTTCAGTTGGGCTAGAGGAGGGTTCCTCGGAGTAAATATCTTTTTTGTTTTATCAGGATACTTAATCACGTCTATCATGTTGCCGGCACAAGGACAGCGATTTACAATTAATTTGCGTGATTTTTGGATTGGACGGATGCAGCGTCTACTTCCGGCAGCCTATTTCATGATTTTGGTTACTATCGTTTGGGTGACGTTATTTAACAGAGAACTTCTTCATACTGTAAGAGGAGATGCAATCTCTTCTATTTTTTATACAAGCAATTGGTGGTTTATCTTTCATGAAGTTTCATATTTTGATAGTTTTAGCTCCCCTTCACCATTGAAGAATTTATGGTCATTAGCAATAGAGGAGCAATTTTATATCATTTGGCCGATTGTGTTGGCAATTGGTCTTTACATATGTAATAAGCAAAGCAAGTTTGCGATTTATGTCTTTAGCGGTGCAATCTGTTCTGCCATGTTAATGGGTCTGCTCTATGAACCCGGGACAGATCCGAGTCGTGTTTACTATGGAACCGATACCCGTTCATTTGAACTGTTAATTGGCTGCTGGTTGGCTCTTGTTTGGCCAATGAAGAGACTCTCGTCCAAAAAGCTTTCTGTCAAGCTTCACAATTCACTGAATATAACAAGTATCATTTCATTGGTCATCTTCATTTTTTGCGTATTGTTTGTAGATGAATATCAGGTGTTTTTGTACAACGGAGGCATGTTACTGATTTGTATGAATTCTGCGATCCTGATCGCTTGTGTTTGTCATCCGGCAAGCTTTTTAGGGAAATTACTCGCCTGGAAACCTCTACGCTGGATAGGTACAAGATCTTACGGAATCTACCTTTGGCATTACCCAGTGATCGTGTTGAGCACTCCCGGTTATGAAATAGGAAATCCTGCATACTGGCGTGTCGGTTTGCAACTAGCCATTACATTCATCATTGCGGAACTGTCTTATCGTATTATTGAAATGCCGATTCGAAAACATGGATTCCGATCATTTTTTCTGAGGTGCTTTGTCATCAATAGGATAAAGTGGAGAAGCTTTTCTTTTGGCAGAAAAATATTAACGGGGCTCATCCCTTTAGTCCTTCTGGTGTTTATTACCGGGATCACGGGTGTGGTAAAAGGTGAAGAACAAAAGGATGCAATGGCGTCATATCCAGCTAAAGTAAAAATAAATGGTGAAGCGTCTTCTGGCAGTAAAGATACCGATACGAATCAGGAAAGCACTGCATCTGAGAAAAATCCTTCCGATCAAGATCATGGCGAAGAATTTAAACCAGGAACCGAACAGAACAAAGAAACACCCCAAAAGGAGAAAAATGATACAAATGATATACCTCTAAATCAACCGTATACGGGAATACTGGCCATTGGAGATTCTGTTATGATAGATATTGCTCCAAGCTTGCAAAAATTATTTCCTGACATAACGATTGATGCAAAAATTGGAAGACAAGTTTCACAAGCTATCAAGTTAGCCCCTGGTTATGCAGATTTTAATCATCCGGATAAAGCAGTCATCATTCAACTGGGAACAAATGGTTATTTTACTAATCATCAAATGGACACATTACTCAGTGCTTTCTCGCAGGCTCATATTTATTTAGTCAATACACGTGTACCGCGCTCATGGGAAGGCAAAGTGAATCAAGCATTATATAAAAAATCTCAAGAGTATGAGAATGTTACGTTGGTTGATTGGCATTCCGAAGCTATTGACCACCCAGAATATTTTGCAGAAGACGGTGTCCATTTGTTGCCAAAAGGAATTGAAACCTTAACAGACCTCATCAACCAATCCATCATTCATATAGCTTTAGAATAATGGTTGATCAAATTGATACTAATAAACCTGAACAAAAAGAAAGAGCGTGTTTTGAAAACAAAACATGCTCTTAATATATTCAATTGAATCATTCTTTTATAAATTTGATCATTTCTATAATCCTTATTTAATTAAAGCGCCCGATAGTTGAAGAATGAAATTAAAGCTTTTCCTTAGGTGATCCGTTCTCAAATTCAAATTTAGCTGTCTGTGCAAAATTTAGACCCTTAGCGAGCCACGAAAACCCCTGGCGGCATAGTAGGATTCTGCTCCATTGTGATACACGAAGACGTGCCCGAAGCGACAATCGCAAAAAAGGGCACCTCCGAGTTCTCTAATATCAGAGGGTGTTTGCACCCAACTCGACGTTTTCATATCGAAATTTTCAAGTTTCTGCAACGCTCGATATTGTTCTTCCGTTAATAGTTCAATGCCCATGGCAGTTGCCATATCAATAGCGTTATTTTCTGGTTTATGTTTTTTTCTTGACTCCAACCCTTCACGGTCGTAACAAACACTTCTGCGACCTTTAGGACTTTCCGCTGAACAATCATAAAAAATGTATTCGCCATTCTTTTTATCATGACCAACAACATCCGGTTCACCTCCAGTTCTTTCCATTTCATTGAGCGACCACAGTTTTTCAGTATTAGCATCCAGCTTTGCTTGGATTTTAGCCCATTCAAGACCTTTATGGCGGTGCATGTTTTTCTCAAAACGGGCTTTCAATGCTCTGAGTAATTCTTCACGTTGTTCTAGTGACAACTCCTTTTTATTGCTGATGTTACTTCTCTTTGTCAT